>CAZMCL010000131.1:0-5502 GCA_964564375.1 uncultured Methanoregula sp.
GTCCATGCCCGTAGGGCAAGGTTCACCGAGGAATCGGCAAGCTCGGTGAAGGCGACGACCGGTGCCGGGTCGGGCAGGACTGACGGGTGGGCCTTCATGAGGTCCATTGCCACCCGTGCGGCGACATCGACATCGCTGTTATAGCTAATCCCGACAGATACATCCACGCGCCGTGTGTCCATGCGCGAGTAGTTGACGATTGGGCTGCCCCATATCTGGGCATTGGGGACTGTGATATACTTGTTGTCCGGAGAGAGTAATTCGGTAGCCATGATACCGACAGCCTGCACAGTCCCGGCTATCCCTTTGACCTCAACGTATTCTCCCTTGTCGAAGGGACGCAGGGATGCAATCCAGATTCCGGCGGCAAAGTTATTGAATGTCTCCTGTAACCCGAAACCGAGGACGAGGCCGATGATCGCGGAAAGTGCCAGGACAATTGATCCGATATCGACTTTCAGTGTCGCAAGGACAAGAAGCAGGATGATGATATAGATAATTGCCGAGATTATTCTGATCATGAGCTCGATGACAAGTTCAGGCAGGATTGAGGAGCGGGTGAGTGTCCTGCGACAGAGTGCAATTATGATCTTTGCGGCTATGATGCCTGCGACTGCAACAATTGCAGCCAGCAGGAGTGTCTCTCCGGAAAGATCGATAGATCCAAAAGAGATATTCGGAATCGATTCTAGTGCCATGGAATGCAACTCAACAATGTAAACGATAAAGGTTTTGTTTTTGGGGGGATATTTTTGCCATGTACCCCATTCAAATGACAGTGCGGGTCTGCTTTTTAGTTTTCCAATTAAAAAAAAACATCAGAATACAACGACCGGGCCGGACAGCCTTTGTGCAGTCACGTTCTTCCCTGTTTACGGTAAATCTGTATAAAAAAATGGTGAATATATGGACCATCAGAAACCTGTTCAGCCGGCACTGCAAAAAGCTGCAGGCCGGACCAGCCCGTTTGCATCCAGGATGGCAAAGACTCCCAAATCGTTCATCCGCGAGATCCTCAAGGTAACCGAAGACCCCCGGATCATATCTTTTGCCGGGGGACTCCCGAGTCCAGACCTCATTGATGTAATGGGAATTACCCGGGCAGCCGAACAGGTACTTGCAGAAGAAGGAAAGACGGTATTGCAATATTCCACTACCGAAGGCTACCTTCCTCTCCGGCAGTTCATTGCCGACCGGTACAAAAAACGGCTGGGCCTGGATATCCCAACAGACGAAATCCTGATCACGAACGGCTCCCAGCAGTGTCTTGACCTCATCGGTAAGATATTCATCGATGCAGGAGACAGCATCGCCATCGAGCGGCCAGGCTACCTTGGCGCGATCCAGGCATTCTCACTCTATGAGCCCCGCTTCCACCCGGTAACTTTGTACGACGACGGCCCTGATATTGCAATGCTTGCCGGTATTGTTGGAGAGTTCCGGCCAAAATTCTTCTACGGTGTCCCGAACTCCCAGAACCCGTCCGGGATAACCTATTCGGCAGAGCGCCGGCGGGAAGTTGCCGCAATCCTTGCCGGAACAGGGACCAGCATTGTCGAGGACGATGCCTATGGTGAACTGAACTTTGCCGGAACCTCCCTGCCATCATTTCGCGAATATCTCCCGGACCAGACTATCATCACCGGATCGTTTTCCAAGATCCTTGCACCAGGCATGCGCCTTGGCTGGATTGTTGCCCCAAAGGATGTGATGGAACAGGTGGTTATCGCCAAGCAGGCATCAGACCTCCATTCCAATTCCCTCTCTCAGAGAATTGCGTATGAATACCTCTCACACGCAGATATCGATTCCCATATCCGGAAAATCCAGTCGGTTTACGGTAACCGGTGCAGGCTCATGCAGGAACTTATACGGAAGCAGTTCCCAAAATCGGTCCGGTGCACCAGACCGGAAGGGGGCATGTTCGTCTGGGTTACCCTGCCGGACGGCATTTCCTCCATGGAGGTCTTCAATGCCGCCATCAAAGAGCAGGTGGCTGTCCTGCCCGGGATCCCGTTCTACATTGATGGCGGGGGAGACAATACCCTGCGAATCAATTTCTCGAATTCGTCCGAAGAGAAGATACGTGAAGGGATAGGCAGGCTTGCCCGGGTAATCAGGAACCTTGATGGAATTAACTGAAGGCAGAATAAACAATGCCTCCCGGATTTTTGGGAAAAAAACCCGGTCAGACACAATAACCACTCCTCTTTTTTTATTGCACAGTACCCGACCTGAATAACCGGTATTTGCTACCCGGTCGGGAAAAATGGCAGGACAACAACCGGAAAAATCGTCATTCCGGTCTACGGTAATCACAAAACCGGATGAGTTCCCTTCAGGAACCAATACTTTCTTTAAGAAAAACGGCTGTAGTATCCAATATGTCTCATCCTGAATGCCCGTCCAGTATTCCGGTACGGGCGAAAGTGCTGGGGGTAAGCGGAACCCCGCGAAAAGGGGGGAACTCGGACCTGCTCTTAGCAGCTATCCTGCGTGGCGTGGAGACCGTTATTCCCGATACTGAAACAATACACCTCCGCGACTACCAGTTCCAGTCTTGTATCGGTTGTGAACGATGCCGGACTGACAAGATCTGCACCGGGCTTCATGACGGGATGACCCTCCTGTACCCTTCCATCCTTGCATCGAAAGGCATTATCCTTGTTTCACCGACGCACAACTATAATGTATCTGCCCTTACGAAATCGTTCATCGACCGCTTGTATTGCCTGTATGATTTCGAAAACTCCCGCCCCCGCCCCTGGTCGAGCCGGATTGCCGGTCAGGGCAGGAAAGCGGTAATTGCGACCGTCTGTGAACAGCCGGACCGGGAAAATATGGGAGTTACGCTCGACGCAATGCGGCTCCCACTTGTTGCACTGGGTTACGAGATCGTGGATGAAATTGCCATATTCGGGATATTTGACCGGGGCATTATCCGGGACCGGCAGGACATTATCGGGGATGCCACAGCTAGCGGGAAAAAACTGGGATCCTCGCTCCTTTTGTAAGGAAATTTTTCGGTATTAAGATGAACCAGATTGTATTCATCCAACCAAACAATTTCGGAGGTTTTTCTGCATCCATTTTACCGTAAAGCTGCGATTGAAGTGGAAAGCTTCGGCAGTATATTCTATGGGAAACGAAGTGGGTAATGGCTGGTACCTGCCTTATGCAGATTGCGGTTGCCCCGGTTTTATTGCCGCTAAATAATGAACCGGTCGATGAAAACAAACTAATAAGGGATAACTTCCAGTATACAGTGCAGGGCATTTGATGAAATTTCATCCTGGACCGGTCTGAACGATTAAAAATTTCAGGCCGATGGATGAATAGGGAGATGATAAGCCCAGGGGTGATTGCAAATGGATGTTCTCGAAAACTGTTGTTCAGAATGCGATGAGACACCTGAGATTCTCATCCAGGTAAATAATTTATTCAAGATTTTTGGGAAAAACCCGGAGCGGGCACTTCCCCTGATCCAGGCTGGCAAATCAAAAGAAGAGATATTCAAAAAAACATCGCTGATTGTTGGGCTCGATAATGTCTCTTTTGACGTGATGAAAGGAGAGACATTTGTTCTTATGGGTCTTTCGGGTTGCGGGAAGTCAACCCTTCTCCGGTGCCTGAACCGCCTAGTCGATCCCACCGATGGAGAAATTGTCATCAACGGAAACGATATCAGCAAGATGAATGACGAGGAAATTCGTATGTTCCGTCGGCATAATATCGGGATGATCTTCCAGAATTTCGCTCTTCTGCCACACCGGTCCGTTATCGACAATGTCGCTTTTGGTCTTGAAATCCAGGGAATGCCCACTCAAGAGCGGCATGAAAAATCCATGGAGGCAATCAGGCTGGTCGGGCTTGCAGGGTACGAGACCAGCATGCCGAATCAGCTCTCAGGAGGTATGAAACAGCGTGTCGGCCTTGCGCGTGCACTTGCAAGCGATGCCGATATCCTGCTCATGGACGAGGCATTCAGCGCACTTGACCCGCTTATCCGGCGGGACATGCAGGACGAGCTTATCGATCTTCAGCAGAGAGTGAACAAGACAATCATTTTCGTAACGCACGACCTTGATGAGGGGCTTAAAATTGGCAGCAGGATAGCGCTGATGAAAGACGGAAAGATTATCCAGGTAGGTACTGCCGAAGAGATCCTGATGAATCCGGGCAACGAGTATGTTGAGCGGTTCGTTGCGGACGTGGACATGACAAGGGTGCTGACGGCACAGGATGTCATGATGAAAGCTGATTCGGTTATCTCCTGTAAAAGCGGGCCACACCTTGCTGCGCGACTGATGAAGGAGCAGGGGGTCTCGCACCTTTTTGTGGTAACCAAGCATCGTGTCCTTATCGGGATTGTGATGATCGATGATGTTATCGAAGCGGTGAAACGGGATAAAAAGACCCTTGAAGATACTGCCATCCGCGATATCCCCTATACCAGCCCGAATTCTCCCATCGCAGATATCATTCCGGTAATTGCCGAAAGCAAATACCCGCTTCCGGTGATTGACGAGGACAGGAAACTTAAAGGGGTTATTAACCGGGCATCAGTCCTTTTAGCACTCGCACGTAAGGAGAGTGAACCAAATGTTGCCTAAACTTCCCATCGGGCAGTACGTTGCAGAACTTGTTGACTGGATCGAAGCCAACTTCGGCTGGCTCCTTGACCAGATTACAGAAATACTCGGCATCCTCCTTAACAGTTTCCAGGATCTCCTGCTCCTCCTGCCCCCGCTTGCATTCATTCCGATAATCACGGCAATTGTGTACCTGGTGACCCACCGGAACCTTCGCCTGGCTCTTTTCAGTTTAGCAGGACTTCTCCTTATCTGGAACCTGCAGCTCTGGGATCTTGCGATGATGACACTTGCCCTGGTAATTTCATCAACCATCATTGCACTCCTCATCGGTATACCCTTAGGCATCCTTGCAGCCAACAGTGATGCAATCAATGCTGTTGTCAGGATCCTGCTTGATTTTATGCAGACAATGCCGTCATTTGTTTACCTGATCCCAGCAGTCATCTTCTTCAGCCTTGGAAATGTTCCGGGCATGATCGCAACGGTGGTCTTCGCAATGCCGCCTGCGATCCGGCTTACGAATCTTGGAATCCGCCAGATACCCGTGGAACTGATTGAAGTCGCTGATGCATTTGGTGCAACTCCCCGTCAGAAGCTCATCAAAGTTCAACTCCCAGTTGCTTTGCCTATGATCATGGCCGGCGTGAACCAGTGCATTATGCTTGCGCTTTCCATGGTAGTTATCGCATCAATGATTGGTGCAGGCGGGCTCGGGTACCAGGTCCTTGTCGGCATCCAGCGGGTCGATATTGCAATGGGTTTCGAGGCGGGGCTCGCAATTGTTATCCTTGCAATCCTTCTTGACCGGATCACGCAGAGCCTCATGAAGCAAAGGGAAACCCAATAAATTTTTGCCTCTTCGTCATTTCAAGTGGGTAAATTGAATTCGAGCTGACCGCACCTGAGA
>CAZMCL010000132.1:0-5484 GCA_964564375.1 uncultured Methanoregula sp.
CAATTCCCAGTTCATCGGCTGTTCGCATTACCCGGACTGCAGCTTCAACATCGGCCTCCCCATGGCCCAGTGGGGATTTGCCGTGCGCACGGACGAGGTCTGTGACAAGCACCAGCTGAACTTCGTGCGTCTCGTGAGAAAAGGTGCCCGCCCGTGGGACATCGGATGCCCGTTGTGCCACCATATCAATTCCAACAAGGAATCGCTCGCCGAGATTCCGGGGATGACTCCCGACTTAATCGAGCTTGTCCAGAAACGGCATATCTACTCGGTTGCAGAACTGGCGCGGAGCACACCGGAACAGCTCGTAAAGCAGCTGGAGATTTCTAATGATGCGGCTGCCCGTATCGTTTCCGGTGCGGGAATGGTGCTGGAGAAACTCCGCAAACGCACCGAGTGCCGGAAGTTCATGCGCAACCGGCTCATCCCGCGAAAGGGGCGCAGCTACGCGAAGATCCAGTCTTCCCTAAAAGAGTCCGGCATCATGGAACTCGCCGATCTTGCCCGGGCAGATCCGGCTGCACTCAATAAAGCCGGTATCGGCGAGCAGGAAGCCGAACAGCTCCTGTCTGATGCAAAGATCGTGTACAACAGCAAGATCTTAAAAGAGATCGGGATCCCGGCAGTAAGCCTGAAGAAATATATCAACGCCGGCGTGATCACGCCGGATGCCTTCTGCGCCCACACCCCGGGTGCTTTAAGTGACCTCACCGGTATGTCCCTTTCAACCGTCCAGCGGCATGTGGAACGGGTCTGCGTTTACTTAAACAAACCAGTACCGAAGAAAGTTCCCAAACTCGCCATCGAGCGCGGTAAGAAACAACTTCTCGCCATCAGGGGGCTCACCGGGTCAATGCTCGAAAAACTCTTCCGGGCCGACATTATCGATGCCGAATCGCTCCGTCTTGCCGATGCAAAGGCTGTTGCAGAGAAGAGCGGCATGGACGAGCAGAAGATCGCAGGGTTCCAGAAGATCCTGCAGAAAAAGAAGGATAACGAAATTATCCAGATCTAAAAAATTATCTTTTTAAAGCCAGTTCAATGGCAACACGGAGATCGTTGTCCTCGAACGGCTTGACAATGAACCCGTCAGGGTTGGTCGCCTTTGCCCGCTCCAGCGTGGGGCCGTCAGAATGGGAGGTGACGTACACCACCGGGATGTTGAACCCCTTCTTGATCATCCTGGCCGTCTCGATGCCATCGATATCCCCCCGGATATTGATGTCCATGAGGACCAGATCGGGCTTTGTGTTCACGACAAGCTCCATGGCTTCCGCACCGCTCGTTGCCCGCCCGCAGACCATGTAGCCGAGATTTTTAAGACGCCAGTCCGCAACTTTTGCAATCACGTCATCGTCTTCAACAAGGAGGATCTTTTCACCTGACATGGTTTTTCCCACTTCCACTATATGATAACTGGTGCACCTGCATGATATGCTTACTCCTTTTACTCACGGACAAACCGGAATGTGCCCCGGGGAATGAGGATCTCGAACCGGGCACCTTTCCCGTACACCCCGTTTTCCTCTATGGTAATACCGGTAATTCCCAGGATCTCCCGGGTAAGGAACAGGCCCATACCCGTATTCCGCCCGACACCCCGCTCGAAGATCCGCACCTTTCCCTCAGGAGGTATCCCTGCGCCGTCATCCTGGCAGATGATCGACAATCCCTTGTCCGAGATCTGGAAAAAGAACGATATCGTGGTGATATACTCGCCGTACCGGATCGCGTTGTCCACGAGATTGTAAAAGACCTTTTCTAAGAGCGGGTCGGCATAGATCTCCGTGTTCTCCAGGTCGACAACGATCATTAAGCCGGAACCGGTGAAATTTTCCCGGATACGGGTGATGACTTCGTTCATATTCTGCCACAGCGGAAGGTGGACGCCAACTTCCTGGTACTCCTTGGTGAAGGCGATCTGGCGCTGGATGACCCGGGTGAGATCCTTGATCCCGTTGAGCAGGTCTATGCGTTCATCCTCAGATTTTGTGGCTTTTGCCATATCCACGGAGCCAAGGAGCCCGGTGATGGTATTGAGGATATCATGGCGGGTGATATTGTTCATGAGATTGAGCTTCTTGTTTGCCAGCTGGATGGCATCCTCATCCCGCTTGCGGTCGGTAATATCGGTGATCGTCCCGGCATACCCCCGTATCCCGTCCGCATCATCATACAGGGGAACCACCTGCGCATATACCCAGAGGATCGTCTTGTCCGGGCGGATGAACCGGGCTTCCTCACGGGGAATCTGGTAGCTCTGGATCTTGCTTACAACATCCATCTCGACCCGGACCTTGTCGAGCGGGTGAAGAATATCTGTCCAGCGCCGCCCTTTCATGGCATCGAGAGACAGGCCGGTCATCTCCATCCAGCGTTCGTTGACATAGACAACGTTTCCATCCATATCTGTTTCAAAGACACCCACCGGGGACGCGTGCAGGATGCCGGACAATCTCTCCCGGCTCTCCCTGAGCTCCTGCTCGATCTGACGGCGGGCGGTGTTGTCGATAAAGGTCTCGAGCAGGCAGGACCGGCCCTGCAACATGACCGGCACCACGTATTTGATGACGGAGATCGTGTTGCCGTCATGGGTCAGGAGGGTCTGTTCGGCATTGTCCAGGATGAGGCCCTGGTCGGTGACCGGGCATTTCCCACACTCCGCCGGGCAGATGAACTGGTGGCAGGAGCGGTTGATGAGTTGGCCCTTTGTTGCACCGATCATCGAGAGCGCTGCGGGATTTGCATCCACAATGGTGTGCGTCTCGGCATCGATGACCACGATACCGACCTGCACCGACCAGAGCAGCGTCTGGAGGTATTCCTGGCTTTCGGTCAGGGCTTCCTCCAGTTCCATCCGTTTGGAGATATCCGTGATAATCCCCCGGAATCCCATCACCGTACCCTGCCGGTGGATTGGCGAGGTATAGATAAGCGCTTGCATAATGCTGCCATCTGCTTTTTTGAGATTATAAATCACACCGGATGGTTTCGCACCGCCAAGGACCTCCGCAAGTCCCTGGCGCATCCGTTGTGCATCATCCCATGACATGGATTCCTGGACATATATCCCCTGCCGCATCCTCTCTTCGGTGACATCAAAGATATCAGATCCAGCCTTGTTCATGTACAGGAGCCGTCCCTTCGTGTCTATCTCGAAGATGACCTGGGGGAGCAGTTCGGCAAGTTCACGGAACCGGCTCTCGCTGGCAAGGAGCCCCTCCTGCGTCCGCTCTATCGTTTCCAGCATCTGGTTGATGGCATGGGCAAGGCCGGCAAACTCGTCATTGCCTTCTGCCACCAAACGCTGGGAGATATCGGTACGGGTCCCGATGCCGGACACCTGCCGGCTTAAGTCCATGATGCGGGACAGGACGAGCCGGTCGAGCATGAACAGCGCGGCAACACCTAAAAAGAGCCCGGCTGCAAGGACGATCAGGATGTAATAGAGCGTGGTTGTCACACCCTGCCGGTAAATATCCCGGTACTGGACGATCTGGAGGACGAGGGCATCATTGCCGTAGATATCACGGACCAGGGAATACCCGCCAGCCTCGTTATCAGACAGGATCCGTATGGCGTTTCCGGAGCCCGTCCCCGCTTCAAGTTCCTGCAGGAGGTCCGGGGGAAGGTCCGGGTCGTCTGCGGGGATAAAACGGAGCGACGGGTCGGTCAGCTCTGCAAGCCTTGAAACTTCAGCATCGTTGAGGTACCGTCCCATGATCACCACGCCGCGGGGGGTACCGGAGAAATCCGTGTGGACGATCGGGCGTGACGCAACGATCATCGGGCCTTCCGGCGTCATGAGGATCCCTTCCGTGCCGGTGCGGCCATGGGCCATATCCATGAGCGGTGTACCCGGGCGGATATGCGCAAGAATGGAGTCCGGAACATCAGCAACCGTTTGATTGATACTGTCGTAGGTCTCACCATAGACGATCCCGCCTTCGTGGTTGACGATCAGGATCAGGTCCAGCCGGAGATTGGAAAAGGTCGTGGGCAGGAGATTGCTCTGGACATATTCAGGCCGGTCCCCCACGACAAATTCGTAGGTATCATCCCATGGCCCCCAGTCGCTGACAATTGCCGAGAGGGTCCGGGATTCATCGTCAATCCGGGTGGTTGCCTGGCTGACATCCCGGTCAATATAGGATTCCTCCAGAGCGTGGTAACTCGTAAGGGAGAGTACCGAAACGAAGATGCTGATGAGCGATATGGAAAAGATCAGAAGAATAATCAGAATCAGGCTCGTCTTTTCCTGGAGTTTCATGAGGATCGTCTGGTATATTTCCGATTACGATGCAGTTGCACATAAACTGTTCGATTGGGGTACCGGGGATTATTTTTTTAGTTTTCTTAAGTACCGGCCCGGGGGGTCACCCGTGTCCGCCCAAGCCCACCGGTATATGAATGGGGAACACCAAAAGTACTATCGATTACGATGAAATGGAAAGACTGGGTGCACGTGACCAAACTGGATCCTGACAAGCAGTTACAGCCGGGCGAGATCGATGCGATTGCCGCAAGCGGCACCGACGCCCTGATGCTCTCGGGCACGCTGAATGTGACGCAGGAGAACCTTGCCGCACTCTTAAAGCAGGTGAAGGCCTACGACCTCCCGCTCGTGATGGAGCCCGCGGGGCCCGAGGCCGTCCTGATACAGGGGATCGATTACGTCTTTGTCCCGAGCGTGCTGAACACGACCGATGTTACGTGGATCGTGGGCAAACACAAGGCATGGGTGCAGATGGCAAAAGGCCAAATCCCGTGGGGCGACCGGATCGTGCCCGAGGCATCCATCCTCCTCAACCCCGAATCCTCTGTCGGGAAGGTGACCAAATCCCTCTGCGACTTAACGCCCGAGGAGGTCGCGGCCTTTGTGTCAGTCGCCGAGCACTACTTCCATTTCCCCATTGTCTATATCG
This sequence comes from uncultured Methanoregula sp., assembly GCA_964564375.1. GTDB lineage: Archaea > Halobacteriota > Methanomicrobia > Methanomicrobiales > Methanospirillaceae > Methanoregula. The sequence goes on from CAZMCL010000132.1 coordinate 4,926, forward strand.
AGTACAGCGGCACGTTCGGCAACCCCGAGGTCGTGAAGGCTGCATCGGAAGCCATCGACAAGTCCGTCCTCTACTATGGCGGCGGGATCAATTCCGCGGAGAAAGCGGCCACGATGGGGATGTATGCCGACACGATCGTTGTCGGGAACGCCGTGTACGACCAGGGTGCCGCCGTGCTGAAAGCAACCGTTGACGCGGTCCGGTAACTTTTAATTTATGCCCGAGATTGACATCGTCCTCGTCGAACCCCTCTACGAAGGCAACGTGGGGTTTGCCGCCCGGGTGATGAAGAACTTCGGCTTTGACCGGCTCGTTTTAATCAACCCCTGCCCGCTGGGTAATGAGGCCAAGGCCCGGGCATCGCATGCGCAGGACGTGCTCACGGCCGCCGATGTCTGCACCATTGAGGACGTGTTTGCGAGGAGCAACATCGTCATCTCTACGACCGGCACCGTGAGCAAATCGGTCTGCCACGCGATGCGGATGCCGTTCTATTCCCCAAAAGAGCTCCGCGAGCGGATCAAAGACGTGGACGGCCGCATCTCCATCCTGTTCGGCC
>CAZMCL010000133.1:0-4476 GCA_964564375.1 uncultured Methanoregula sp.
CCACATTCTCAAAGGTCTTGTTTATCCCGGTGATGATCTCCCAGTATCCTCCCTTGAACTTGTCTGCATCCCCACGGACCGAGAGCTTCCCTTCGACTGCGGCGATGGAGAGCTTGTTCGATTCGGCATTTAGTGCCCGCAGCGTTTCGGTCATTGTTATCAGTGCCGGGACAATCTCGTCCTTGGGATCGCGGACCTTGAGATCGCGGCTAAAATCCCCAGCAGCGATCATCTTCATGGTGCCGACGACGTACTTCTGGAGGTCATTTGAGAATTTATTCATCTCTTCTGCTATCTGGCCGAGCTCATCTTCACGGTCGAGATTGATCCGGTTGCCGAGGTGCCCGAGATGGATCTCGCGGATGTTGGCTGAGATCTGTTGGATTGGGTTGGTGATACTCCGTGTCTGGACGACGCCCATGGCGACCGATCCGATGATCCCCACTCCACAGAGGAGGAGAATGACTAACGGCTCAAAACCCGCGGTGCCTGTTGTACTCATACTGCTGTATCCCAGGATCGCGATAATTGCGAAGACCGCGGCTAATACGAGATAAGATCCAAGGATCTTTTTTCCAAGAGGAAGGTTGTCAATGCTTTTCATTTTAATCGAACCTGCTTTCTGTTGAAATGTTTTGATTTGCTGAATTGTTCTGCCAGGATTTTTGTGAAATGTGAATAATAATTGTCGGCGGATCAGGGTTATTTCCCATCACTTCCGCCAAAGACTGGTTTTTTAGGAGTTATTCTCCATAACACTCATAATCTGCCGGACATCGATCCAGATGACCAGTTCGCTCACCTCGTTCTCCTTATCCTTTGTTTTCTTTTTGATTATGCCGAGGATGGCTTCATCGTCTCCGGCTCCTGCGGTAGAGGCAGCATCAACGTCCCCCTCCTCAAAGGTGGAAACCGCGAGCACATCGTCCACAAGGATGCCGGTCTTTACTCCGGTTAGTTTTTCATCGAGAACGATGATACGGCCATCCTCCTCGTTGAGTGATCTGTCTGCTGGAATATGCAGCCGGTCTTTGAGATCGATGATGGTGGTGATCTCTCCCCGGAGATCGATGATGCCCTTCATGTAGGTGGCGGTGTTGGGCAGCTGGGTGATGGGGGTGTATTCCACGACTTCGCGGACATCGAATAAGTCGATGGCGAAATGTTCCTTTCCTAATAGGAACTCCAGCACCTGGAATGTCCTGCCCGCTGCTTTTGTGCCGGTTCCGCGTTGGGATAACAGGTCGCCCCCGGGCGAAGTAACCGGGGTTTGAGACGTTTCTTTACTCTCTGTGGTCATGGGTTTTGTCCTTCCCGTTACTTGAAGTTGTTAATCTCGTTCTTGACACTTTCAACGACCTCGGTCACGTTACCGATCACTTTACTGATCTGCTCGATAGCAGCGGAGGACTCTTCACTGGCGGCAGCGGCATCGGTTGATTCCCTGGCTGTGTTCTGCATGAGTCCGTTCACTTCGTTGACGCTTGCGGTGATCTCCTCGACTGAGGCTGCCTGCTCTTCTGTGGCGGAAGCGACATCCCCGACATTGCGGGTGACCTGCTCGATGGAGTCAGCAATTCTCGTGAAACTGGCAATCGTGTTCTCGAGCGCAGCACTTCCTTCTTTCACCCCGGCGTTGGATGCAGACACCGCTTCAACGGCACTGTTGGTCTGGACCTGGAGGTTCTCGATCATGTCGGAGATCCGTTCTGCAGATGCACGTGATTCTACCGCGAGAGATTTCACTTCCGAGGCTACGACGGCAAACCCGCGACCGGCATCGCCGGCCCGGGCTGCTTCAATTGCCGCGTTGAGTGCCAGGAGGTTGGTCTGGTTGGCAAGGTCGGTGATCAGGTTAACAATCTCGGAAATCTTGTCCATCTGTCCCTTGATCTCAAGGATGATCCCATTGACGTCATTGGAGGACCTGGTGATACCCTGCATGCCCTGCTCGGTCTTGCGGGCAAGGTTCATTCCTTCGCGGCTGAAATCCGACGTATCGTGAACGATCTTGGCAGTAGCTTCAGACCGGGTTGCCACGTCCTGGATGGTGCGCGAGAGGTCTTCCATTGCACTCTGGACCTGGTTGATCGATTCGAGCGACTTCTCGACATTCACGCTGACAGCGGTGGCGTTCTTTGCGACCTGGCCGGCCCCGGCGGAGACTTCCTCGACATTGGCATTTGCCTCTTCGGTCCCGCTTTGGATCTTGCCCATCTCGCCGTTGATGAACGCGAGCGCGTCATCGATCCGCTTCTGGGCCTGCCGTGCAGCCTCGCGGATATTGGTTAAGTCCGTGAAGAATTCCATGGCGCCGATGGCGTTGCCGCTGGCATCACGGATTGGGACACCCGAGTATGCGATATCGTAATGTTTGCCCTTGGGGAGTGCCTGTGTCTCGGAAGATGCCATACTGCCGGACATCATGCACTGGCCGGACGCGCATTTGGCGGTACGGCAGTCGCCGGTCTTGAAGTGGTCGTAACATTTCTGCCCCAGCATATCGGCCGGTGTTGCACCGGCCATTGTTGCCGATGCTTTGTTGGCGTACAGGATAGTGAACTCCTTATCGATGATGAATGCCGGGACCGGGATGGCGTCAAGGTGCCCGACAACCGCGTTGATGGTGTTGTTGAGCCCCTGGATCATGGTGGCATACCCGCCCTGGAACTTTGCGGTATCGCCGCGGGCGGTCAGTTTGCCCTGGACCGCATTATTACTGATGGACGTGATCTCGTCGCTGAATAACTGGATGTTATTGACAACACCGGTGAATGCTTCCGATACTTCGCCAATCTCGTCACCTCCGGATACCATCCGGGAATTTTCATCAATCTCCTGTGCAGCGCCCGAGAAGTCGCCAACCATCACTTTCCGGCCGAGCTCGACAAGGTCGCCCGTCCTGCGGGCTATGGATTTGCCAAACCACAGGGCAATGAACGAACCTGCACCGATGCTGATGATAAGGATGATGACAATCCAGTTCCGCAGGTTATCAACCGGTCCGCTGAAATCGGCCGGGTTGACGCGGGCGACAATGACCCAGTCCATGGCGGGGAAGTAGGTGTAATAGGCAACCGCGTCCTTACCTTCCCAGGGATAGGTGATGCGCTTGGTGCTGTCGGTGACCGAGTTCTTGTCGGCAATCATCTGTTTGATAAAGTCCTCATCGCCAAGATTTTCACCGATCAGGGTCGGGTGGATCAGGATTGTGCCCTGACTGTTCATGACGTAGATATATCCGTTTGCTCCCAGTTTGGTATCCAGGATCTGCGCTTTTAACGGACCATACACGTCATCTTCCGGTACGCCTACGAAGAGGATGCCGATGATCTCATCCTGGGTATTCTTGATGGGCTCATAAGCTGTGACATATTTTTTGCCGACAACATCGGCAGTTCCATAATACGTCTGTCCTTTGTTGATGACCGCATCGTAGACGGCATCAGATACCGAGGTACCGACAGCGCGTTTCCCGTCAGTGCCAATAACATTGGTTGATATGCGGATGGCCTTGTTCCCGATCTTCTGGAAGATGGTTGCCTTGCTTCCCATCTCCGATTCGACGGTATCGACCAGCTGCGTGTTGTCATTGACCGTCAGGGTTCCGCCAAGCACCATTTTGTCACCGACAATTGCCGGGGTACCATAGGAACTGAACCGTTTCCGCAGGAAATTCAGGTCGCTGTTAAGTTTGGCTTCTGAAAGGTCGTAAGAATTAGACGTACTCCCTCGAATATCATTTACCTGGGTGTTCAGGGTCATGTCAAGCTGCTCGTTGATGGCGTTACTGGCAATGACATATGCTACACTCCCGATAATGAGGGAGGGGACGATTACAAGGACAAGGCAGATGATCAGGATCTTTGTCCCGATTTTCATTCGGTTAAAGCGATCAGTTATATCATTCATCATTTTCACACCAGAATTTTTTTTTCGTTGAATTTGTAGACCGGATAATTTTCCGATAATTATCCCTGTTCGATATCCGCCAGGAGGTGACGGATGTCGATCCAGATAATCAGCTCGTTACTTTCGTGCTCCTTTTCTTTGATCTTCTTTTTGATGATCCCAAGGATGGCGGTATCCTCGTGTCCACTTGAAGCAGATGTGGAATCGATATCTCCGCGCTCGAAAGTTGAAACGGCGAGCACATCATCAACCAGGATTCCGGTTTTGGCTTTGGTAATCTTCTCGTCAAGAACGATGATCCTGCTGTTCTCGATCGGCTGGGTGGATTTTTCATCTATGTTAAGACGCTCTTTGAGGTCGATGATGGTGGTGATCTCGCCCCGGAGATCGATTATCCCTTTCATGTACGTGGGTGTGTTGGGGAGCTCGGTGATGGTTGTGTACTCCACCACCTCCCGAACATCGAAGAGATCGATAGCATAGTTTTCTTTTCCGAGAAGGAACTCCACCACCTGGAATGTCCTGCCCGCTGCTTTTGTGCCGGTTCCGCGTTGGGATAACAGG
>CAZMCL010000133.1:4576-5413 GCA_964564375.1 uncultured Methanoregula sp.
TCGAAGAGATCGATAGCATAGTTTTCTTTTCCGAGAAGGAACTCCACCACCTGGAGTTTGCCCGACCGGTGCTCGGTTTTCTTAGTTTCTGTCTGTTCCACGGGTGGTATTGGGTCGGTTCCTGCCTGACCTTTCTTCTCTCCTTTTCCTGTCGTAGTTTTTACCATGTTAATAACCATCCTAAACCCGGAAACGCGAGACTTCTTTTGTCACCTTATCAATGATCGTGTTGACATTTGCCACCAATTGGGTGATCTGGTCGATTGCTGCACTGGACTCCTCGCTTGCTGCCGCCGCTCGGCTCTCCCTCCAATGGACGATGGATCATCCCGTTGTTCCCAGTCCCGTTTCGAGCATGCCCAAACACGATCCTTTCATCATCATATATGCTCATCAAAGAGTCAAGGGTAACATAGACTTACGTCAGCAATGGTATATAAATGTTCGGACTTCGCTCATCAAAAGCAATGTTTAATACTGTTGAGCAATAATGATGAATACTTGCGGAGGAATGGGGTTCTCTAGAATACATTCCATCGTATATACAGGACGTAATTGCATGGTGCGCGAAGAGGAAATCAAGAGGATAACCGAACTGCTCGGCCAGAACCCGGCCGGGCTGACCATTGAACAGGTCTCGCGGCAGCTCTCGATTAACCGGACCACTGCGGCGAAGTACCTGAATATCCTGATAGCTTCCGGACAGATCAAGAAGCGGAACCTGGGGCCGGCAAAGATCTTCACGCTTGCGCCCAAACTGCCCATGTCGAATTTTTTAAACCTGTGGCAGGATGGGATAGTTGTCCTGAGTAATGAACTTGTGATCCAGCAGATCAA
>CAZMCL010000134.1:0-5411 GCA_964564375.1 uncultured Methanoregula sp.
GTCAAAGTCCGGGTCGGCAAAGAGCTCGCTCACCTTCCGGAAGTCCATGATCGTGAAGAAATATTTGTTGTAGTCCTCGTTGATCCGGGTCCCGCGGCCGATGATCTGCTTGAACTCGGACATCGACTCGATCCGCTTATCGATCACGATCAGCTTGCAGGTCTGTGCATCGACTCCGGTCCCCATCAGTTTCGATGTGGTCGCAATCACCGGGTACTTCGAGTCCGGTATGATGAAATTGTCCAGCTCCGCCTTCCCCTCCGGGCTGTCGCCGGTTATCCGGACAATGTACCGGCCATTCTCCTTCACGAGATCTGAATTCTCGTTCACGAGATACTGCCGCATCCGCTCGGCATGGTCGATATTCTCGCAGAAGACGATCGTCTTGTCGTACCGGCCGGTATTCTTCAGGAAGTCCGAGACTTTCCGGGCCACGAGTTTCGTCCGGGCTTCGATGACAAGGCTCCGGTCGAAGTCCTTCTGGTTGTAAATCCGGTCCTCGATCTCGTTGCCGTACTTGTCCTTCTGGCCCCGCTCGGGCCGCCATCCCTGCAAATCCTTGTCAAGGTCGATCCGGTACACGCGGTACGGGGCAAGGAACCCGTCCTCGATCCCCTGCCTCAGCGAGTACACGTACACCGGCTCCCCGAAATAGTGGACATTGGAGACATACTTCGTCTCCTTCGGGGTCGCGGTGAGCCCGATGTGGGTTGCGGACGAGAAATAATCCAGGATCTCGCGCCACATCGCATCGTCCGCGGCACTCCCCCGGTGGCACTCATCGACAACGATCAGGTCAAAAAAGTCGCGGGAGAACTGCTTGTAGATATTCCGCTCCTCTTCGTTTCCGGTGACTGCCTGGTAAAGCGAGAGATAGATCTCGTAACTCTTGTCCACCTGCCGGTTCGTGATCTTCGTCATCGCCGACCCGAACGGCTTGAAATCGTTCGTCTTGGTCTGGTCGACAAGAATATTCCGGTCGGCAAGGAAGAGGATCCGCTTCTTGACCCCTGCCTTCCACAGCCGCCAGATAATCTGGAATGCCGTGTAGGTCTTGCCGGTCCCGGTTGCCATCACCAGCAGCACCCGGTCCTGCCCGTTCGCGATCGCTTCGACCGTCCGGTTGATCGCGTTCATCTGGTAATATCGCGGCGTCTTCCGGATATCATCGATATAGTAACCCTGCGTAACGATCTGTTCTTTCCGCTCATCCAGCCCTTTCCATTTCCGGTACCGTGTCCAGAGATCCGTTGGGCGGGGAAATTCGTCAAGCGACAGCTCGTTTTCCATCGGCTCATAGCAGCCCGAACGATCATGGAGCAGGAACCCGTCGCCATTGGAGCTGAATACAAACGGGATGTCCATCATCTCTGCGTAGGCAAGGGCCTGTTGCATCCCGGCTCCGACGCTGTGCGTGTTATCCTTGGCTTCGATGACAGCGATCGGAAGATTCTGTTTATAGTAAAGGATATAGTCGGCCCTTCGCGGCTTGGCCCGGCTCACAGAGTTGCCGTTGACAAGAACCCGGCCATCCGTGACATTCACCTCTTCCCGGATCTGGAGATTCTGGTCCCAGCCGGCACTAGTTATTGCGGGGGTGATGAACTTGGTGCAGATGTCGCGTTCGCTGAGACGTTTCTTCTCAAGAGGATCCATTCGGTGATTCTCAATATCTTTGACAAGCCGCTAATAGTTTTCCATTTATAGAAATTCTGAACTCAGGGTTTGCATCCACTGATCCCCCAAAACCGCCCCTCCTTACCCCCGGCACCCCTCGCGTTTCACCCCCCGGCAGAAGTCCACCCCTCTCGCAGAAGAGGTGGAGCGGATCCGTGAGCAGCAGGTGGCATCGGGTGAGGAGATCGCGGGGTTGTGCGAGGGGCTGATGCAGAGGGCGTTTGCCGGGGAATTGGCAGGGTGAACCCGCTCACGCATATTCCCCGCCCATCAGCTTCCCCACAACCCCGCCGATCACCTCGTTCACCTTACGGATCCGTTCCTGAATTCGGGCCCGGGACACCACATCCAGCCCCTTGAAATACAGCGGCGGATCCACGTCCACCAGCATCATCCCGTCATCGTCCATCGCAACTGTCCAGCAGTGGCACCAGACCACAACCTCGGTGTTCGCGTCCATGAGAGCGGGCCGGATGATCTCCACGAGCCTGGGATCGGAAAGGTATGCCACGGGCTGGCCGTCAATCTTTCCCTCCCTCAGCCCGTCACGTTTCCTGCGCTCCTTGTTGAGGGCAACGATGAGGCCGGCCTGCACCGCGAGGGAAAGATCAACACCTGCCAGTCCGGAGATTTCCCGGATGCGTTCGAGTTCTGCATCGATCCATGGAATGCCGGGCCGGAAGTCATAGCCGAGTTCCACGGAAATGTTCATCGCGAGCCGGTCGTCCGGTCGCTCCGGGTCCGGCACCGCTGACACGAGTACGGTCACGAGCTCGATCACGTTGTCGCAGATCAGATCTTCCTGCGCTTCGGGTAACAGTACATCAAAGAGTTTTGTCATGATGGATTCCTCTGTTCATTGTTCGATCGTTTTGTCTCCTGTTCACATGTTCTGCCATTCTCCCCGCTGCCGCCATGCCGGGATCCCGTTCCGTCGGTACAGGGGCAGATCCGGTGGTGCCCGGCCAGGGTGCCGGAGGTGCCAAAGCACATCTGACCCCCTTTTCGTCCACCCCAACTGACCCATATTACCCTGGTTAAGGACATGGGCCTTTTTACTACGGAAAACCTGTGAAAATGCCCTCCCCTGTGCATGGTTAAAGACCTGCGTTTTTGAATTATAGGCTTGGGAAAGCCCCCAAAAAGGCCAATCGGAGCCCTGTGTGGACCCGGATTGGATCCCCCCAAAAATAAGGGATCTCTTTGGCGTGGCAAGGGTTTCTGCATACCCCCGATCATCCCCTCCCCCCGGGGGTTGCGGGACTTCCCGGCAGCCCGCCATCCCTGCCGAGCTCAACAAGGCCGGTGCCTGACACGCGGAAGAACCGGATCCCGCCATACGGACTGCAGGCCCAGAGTTCCAGCGACCGGCAGATGCCCTGCGGTACGAGACGGAGCCGGGCGAGCTGTTCAGGATACTGCGTCTCCATCTCCGCGAGCGATCCATGAAGCCGCCGGCACCGGACAACAAGGACCACGGCAGTATATGCTGCAACATGGATCTCAAAGGTGCAGACGCTGCCACGCTCCCTCCTGCTCATGATGACATAGCCACGGGCCCATGCCACCGGCAGGGCAACATCGATCGATTTTGTTGGCGGTCCCCGGCTCATGGGCTCCCCCCGCTGCGTCCTGGTTTTCCGGCCCGCGCAAGTTCTGCCTGCAGCTCGCGGTTCACGGAGCGGGTATGGATGCTGACATTGTAGTAATGCAGGCTGGTCTTTCTCACCACGATCCGCACCAGTTCTTCCCCGGCCCTGCCGATCTCCTTCTTGATCACGGGCGGGATGAGGAAGAGCGGGACATCCGGCCGGACCCTGGCTGGTCTTCGCGGCATGTTAGTGCCGCCCCCTCTCTTCCATCTCATCAAGCCGGCGCTCGAACTGGTCGGTCTTCCGGTCCAGCCGCTCTTCGAGTATCCCCAGCAGCTCCCAGTGTGCGGCAAGCTGCTGGCGCCGTTCTTCCTCCTCCCGGTACTGTCGCACCAGAAGGGAACAGACAAATTCCCGGAAGGAGGTCTCGAATGGCTGGTACAGGATCTCCGGGTCCCGGTGTTTCAGCCGCTTCATCATCTGCTGCCGGAGTTTTCTCAGCTCGCTCTCTTCCGGTGGCGGTGTATTGTGCAGTTCCGTTTTCCGGAACACATCCTGCACCGGCTCCGTTGCCGTCCCCTCTCTCACATGCCGCCGTCCCCACTCCAGCTCATCGTTCTCCCGCCCGGCACCGGCCACGTTCTCATCCATCGCTCACACCCCCGCCCGCTCTTCCATCTTCCGCAGCCGGCGGTCGAGCCGCTCGATCTTCCGGTTCAGCCGGTCCGCGATCCGGTCCTGCCGCTCGCAGAGCGCAAAGATGAGATCCCCGTCCCGGCTCTCCGGCTCCCCTGTCCCGCCATCGCGTGAGGCCGTCCCCTCCTGCCCGTTCATTGTCAAATCGTCTCCTGTCATAGTTTCTTCCTCCTCTCTCGTGTTCCTCCTGCCATACCGGAAAAGAGCCGTAGCTCAAAACAAAATCCACAAAAAATCCCGGCCACACCGGAGCCCGGGCTTATCCGGACTACCGCGTACTCAATCCGGCAGGCGGCAGGTCCCCTCAAGGGAGAACCCAAAAACCAGCCGGCGACCGGGAACCGCAGCTAGCTATGTATCAGCAAAAGAGCGGGGCAGCACCGTGCGGGGCTATGCCCGAAAGCGCCGGTGCCCCGGACGGCAATCATATCCCATTCCGTTACCTGCATGACCCGCAGCATCCCCATCAGGGTGGCGACAATGGCCATCTCCACGTAAAAGAACCCGGCAAAGAAGCGGGCACACGCTTTCGTGTACCCGAGCCGCTGGATCTTCGTCGTCAACCGGTGGAGGAACTGGGCGATCATTGCAATAAATAAAAATCGATATGATCCAATATATACTAGTTGGTAATTGCGAGAATTTTCGCACTCATCCGCGCGATCCGGCGGCTCTGCGGCCGCCAAATGTCAGACCGAATCAGGGGTGTCGGGTGGCGCGGTTTTGGGATTTTTTCCCAAAGTGCATCTAAAAAAAGGAGGGTTTTGTCACGGCCGGTCCCGGGCAGGCAATCACCGTTGCTGCCTGCCCGCGTTATCGTTTCAGAACAGCGACCGGAGCACCTGCCGTGCCTTCTCCGGGAGGAACCCGTACATCGAGCCGGCCATGACCGGCAGCCACGCGAGTATCTCCTCCCTCGTCCTGCCGGTCGCAGCGCAGTATTTTGCGAGATACATCTCCTCGAGTCCCTTGCAGCCGAGGATCAGGTCCATGTAGGTCCGGGCGGCATCGGCAGCCGGGTCGCCGGCCGCGACCTCGGCCCAGTCGATGATCCGGTACATCCCGTCATCCACAAGGATGTTGCCGTGGTGGAAGTCCCCGTGGCAGATGGAGTAGCCGTCAGGGAGTTCTGCCATCAGCGCGAAGAGCCGGTCCTTTTCCTCCTGTGTCAGGCCCGTGCTTATCGCGACCGTGCCGTAGAGGACCATCTTAATGGGGCGGAACTCCGTTGTCTGCACCTTGTGCATGGCGGCCTGAAGCTCCACGACCCTGTCCGTGCACTCCTCCAACTTATCAGGCGATGCAACCACGATGTCCATCAGCGTATCGCCGTGGACCTGCTCCATCAAAAGCGCAGTCCGGTTGCAGAAGGTCTCGACCCCGTACACCTCCGGGGCGGGGATGCCGTTGTCCCCGACAACCGCGAGGGTGAAGGCTTCCTGGAAG
>CAZMCL010000135.1:0-5392 GCA_964564375.1 uncultured Methanoregula sp.
TGATTGCAGAGTGTGAAAAAGTGCTCAAGGCCCACAAGCCCGGCCTTCTCGTAATGGACTCTGCCACCGCCATGTACCGCACGGACCTCGATAAAGGCCGGGATGCGCTTCAGGTGCTCACCAAGCAGATGATCCACCTCCTTGGATATGCCAAACGCTATAATATTCCGGTGGTTATCACCAACCAGGTGTACATGGACACCACCCGGAATACCTGCTACGGTCTCGGAGGATATGCCCTAGAACACCTGTCCAAGGTCATTATCCGGCTTGAGAAGGGTGAGGTGCCCGGCCAGCGCCGGGCCCGGCTGATCAAGCACCGGTCCCGGCCGGAGGGCGCCTGCTTCGATTACGCGATTACAGAAGGCGGGATCGAGGCACGGCCCTGAGTGGCATGCAGCACTCATTATCCGGAACCGCAAGAACACGGCAGACCTTTACCGGAACATACACATGGCAATCAGCAGGGACATCTCAGATCGGATAAAAGACCTGTTACGGGACCATCCGGAAGGCCTGAGTATCACCGGCATTGTCAATATTCTCCCGATCAACCGCAACACGGCGAGCCGGTACCTTGACACCCTGCTCATCTCCGGGCAGGTCGAGATGCGTCATTTCGGGATGGCAAAGATCTATTCCCTTGCAAAGCGCCTGCCGATCTCGTCCGTGCTTTCCGTATCATCGGAATACGTGCTGCAGGTGGACCAGGGCTTCCGTATTGTCTATCTGAACACCCCGTTTCTTGACCTGCTTGGTCTTCCTGAACGGGAATTCACTGGTAAAAAAATCGAGTTCACTCAAATCCCCGCCTTCTTCGAAGAGAAATACCCCCTTCTCTTCCGCTGGATAAGCGAGGGGCTCGCCGGGGTTGAACGGCGGGGAGAGATTGCGCTGGCTGAAAAAGAACGCACCCTCTCCTGCCGCGTTACGCCGACAGTTTTTACCGAGGGGCAGAGAGGGGTCTCGGTCCTGTTCGAAGACATCACGGCCCGCAAACGGGATGAGAAGCGGCTCAGGGACAGCGAGGAGAAGTTTCGCACCCTGTTTAACAATGCAGTGGATATTATCACGATCCATGGCATCCGGCCTGACGGCCTGCCGGGAACCTTTCTCGAGGTAAACGATGTCGCCTGCCGGATGCTCGGGTATACCCACGTGGAGCTCCTCCGCATGTCGCCACAGGATATCATCGATCCGGCCATGCGGGAATCGATGCAGGAGAACATGGCAAAACTGATGGCTGATGGCCATGCCATCTTTGAGATTATCTATATCGCAAAAGACGGGCGGAGAATCCCGGTCGAGGTCAGGTCCCACTTGTTTGAGTACCAGCAAAAGACCCTTGTTCTCCGGCAGGCCCGGGACATCTCCCGCAGGATAGAGGCGGAGGCGGCGATACGGGAGCGCGAGGCACGGGTAAAAAGCATCATCCGGGTAGCGCCGGTTGGTATTGGTCTTGTGCTGGAACGGGTTTTACGCGAGGTGAACGAACGGTTCTGTACTATGCTCGGGTACACGAGCGGTGAACTCATCGGACAGTCGGTCCGCATGCTCTATTTTACCAAAGCGGAGTTTGACCGGATCGGTACCGGATTATACAACCAGATGAAGAGCGAGGGGTCGGGGTCGATCGAGACCCGCTGGATGGGAAAAAACGGTGAAGCGCTTGACATCCTGCTCAGTTCCACTCCTCTGGATCCTCACGATCCATCCGCGGGTGACATCTTCACGGCGCTCGACATCACCCGGCGCAAACGAAGCGAGGAGGCTGTCCGCGCAAGTGAGGAACGCTACCGTCACCTGCTGGAACGGTCCTTCAATGCTGTGATCGTTCACAAGGAAGGCAGGATCGTTGTTGCCAATGACGCCGCCCTTGCCATTGCCGGCGCAACGTCCCCAGAGGACCTTATCGGAAAAGAGATTGTCGCGTTCGTCCACCCTGATTCCCGATCAGTCGTACATAAGCGGGTCTATACCATGCTCCAGGCTTCGGGAACAACCGTGCCCCTTGTGCGGGAGACATTCCTCCGGCTGAATGGGAAACCAGTCGAAGTCGAGGTCATGGCCACCAGCTTTGACGATAACGGGTCGCCCGCCATCCAGATTATATTCCGGGAAGTGCCGGAGATGGCAAGGTGAAAGAGCGACGCTGAATGTATGAGGAGATCTGCCGGACACTGGCCGAACCGGCAGCCGATATCAGGTTCTTGCCTGCCCGCTCCCGGGACGGGGAGGTCGCAGCCATTGTGGGGATTGCCCGGGATATCACGGCACGGGCATTACCAAATCTTGCAGGTAAAAAGAGGGGCTGGGCGGGGGAGAATCACCTCGTTTTCCGTATCCTTTCGCAGGTTTTTAAAATAAAAATAAAATGCAAGCATAAAATTCCCAAAAAAGGGATCAGAATGCTATGATGCCGGTAAAGACCGTTGTTGCCGGTCCTTCCATTTTCACTGTGTCTTTTACATAAATCGTCAGCGGCCCGCCCCGGGTCTCGACATCCACAACGTCACCGGCAAGGCCCAGTTTGTGGACAATTACCGCGGATGCTGTTGCGCCGGTGCCACACGAGAGCGTCTCATCCTCTACGCCGCGCTCGAACGTGCGGATCCGGATGCTGTCCTTGCCGGTCTTCTCAACAAAGTTCACGTTCGCACCCTTCGGAAAGGTCTTGTGGCGGCGGATCTTCGGGGCAACGGTCCCGATGTCCACAGCGTCAACCGATTCAACGATGATAACTGCATGAGGAACCCCGGTATTTACAGCATGGACCTCGAATCCGGCGATCTTCTGCTTGTATTCCCCTTTGCCGGTCGCCGGGATCTCCTTCCTGTCGAACTGCGGGGGGGTCATGGTGATGGTGGCAAGGAAGTCCTCGTCCTTATAGCCCATCGAGACCCCAATCTCTCCTGCCATGGTCTCAACAGTGCAGGACTCTTTGACATACCCGGCATCGTATGCATACTTCGCAAGGCATCGGATGCCGTTCCCGCACATCTCGGCCTCGCTCTCGTCCGGCTGGAGGAGACGCATCCTCAGGTCGCTTTTTTCGGATTTCGTCACGTAGATGACCCCGTCTGCCCCGATCCCGAACCTGCGGTCACAGTAGATCGCCGCGAACTGCGCCTTCATATCATCCGGAATGACCACTTTTTCAAACTCATCAATCACGATGAAATCATTGCCGTTGCCATGCAGTTTTACAAATGGTATCTCCATACCCACATTCCCCCATCGTATTGTCCCTTACCCGGGAACCCGACCGCCCATCATGAGCTGTGTACAAAAAAGCGTCCTCTCCTTCAATAAATCCATCGGCAGGGCCGGGAGGGCGGATGCCCTCTTTACAGACTACTGGAACTCCCCGATCTCCCAGCCGAGATACTCGCGGATAATGATGTAAGCCATCTGAGGTGGGATGGCCCCCTGTTCCGTGATGATCAGGTCGATGAACTCTGCGGATGTCACGTCAAAGGCCGGGTTGCGCACCGTTACATTGGGGAGCGTCCGGGCGATCTCGTCCGGCAGCACTTCGCTCGCGGGCCGCTCCTCGATCTGGATCAGCTCGCCAATGACGGTCCGGGGAGCAAACTTGTAGGTCTCCGCTGCAACGAGCACGTTCACCCGCGCTTCTGCTGCCGTATGGGCAACCTGCGAGGTGCCGATCTTGTTCACCACGGCCCCGTTCACCGTGATCGCATCTGCGCCGACGATGACCAGATCAACATCGTTGATAAAGGAGCGCACCGCCGAGTCCACGATAAAACTGGTTTTGATCCCGGCATCGTTGAGAGTCTTGATAGTGATATACCCCTGGTTCCGGGGCCGGACTTCGGTTGCGAAGACCTCGATCTCCTTGCCGCTCCGGTACGCCTCGATGATGCAGCCGAGCGCCACTTCCGAGTTGCAGTGCGTGAGGATCGTGTCCCCGTCGCGGATATGGCGGGCGCCGAACTCCGCGATCTTCTCAACGGCATGCCGGGACGACTGGATAAACTGCTCTGCCCGCTGCACTACTGCCACCCGCGCCTCTTCCGTAGAGGTGGCACCATCAAGCCCGGCCATAACAATATGCACCGCGTTCGGGAGCGAGACTGCGGTCGGTCGTGTGGAAATGAGTGTTGCGGCTGCCGATTCCATCTCCTGCCTGAACGCAGCATACGTGGCAGGCTTAAGGGCAATGGCATAATCCCGGAGCGCCCCGGCAGCAGCCCGGGCGATACGGCCCGCACCCCGGATCTCCATTTTCTTTATCTTCTCTGCGGTTTCAGATACGATCATCGCAATCAGTGACTGAATGTGAACGCCAATCCTAAAATAAGGTTATCCCGGGTAATCCCATGTCTGTTGCCGTAGTCTTTGACAGTGCCGGAACGCTCCTCAATACCTACCGGGTTGCAAAGGATATCTGCCACAAAAAACTCCTGCCCGGTATCGAGACCACCACCCTCACCTACAGCTCCCCGGACCGCGTGCTCATCGTGCTGCCTGTCCATTCCAAGAATCTCATGGCAACACCTCCTGAAACCCTCCTCTCGGAGTATCTCGTCAGCCACGAGATCGCGTTTGGCATCAGCTGTACGCGGAAGGTCACCACCGCAGAAGATATCGGCGACCTCCTTTATACGGACAGGGTTTGCCGGGTAGGAGACCTGCAGGAGTGCATCCGGAACGTCTGGAGCGTTTGCCGGGAAGAAGAGATGATCACCCTCAACAGCGGGGCTATCATCAACATGGCGCAGGGGGGCATCGAGTTCACCATTACAGCAGGTGGATGGCCGTTTGAAGGGGCAAAAGAGGCGATCAGCACCCTCCACCGCATGGGCGTGCCTACCTTTATCGCCTCCGGGGACCGGGTTACGAAACTCGAGAAGATGGCCGACCATCTCGGCATCCCCCGCGACCGGGTCTACGGGGTGGCAACACCGACCGTCAAGGCGCAGATCGTAAACGACCTCCGGCAGGAATATGACCGGGTACTTATGGTTGGTGACGGGATCAATGATCTCTGTGCCATGCGGAACGCGGATATTGCTATCCTCACCATCCAGCAGCCGGGTGAGCGACCTGAGGACCTGTACAAGGAGGCAGACCACGTTGTCAGGAATGTGAGTGAAGTGGTTGCCATCGTGCAGGAACTCATCGCGTCTTCGCATATTTGCGATCGTGATGCCTGCGGTGCAGCATATAAAAGGTAATATGCGACTTCTGCTACAATAGATACAAGAGTACTATGAAAGCTCCATTGATCACAGTCGAGAACCTCTGCATGGATTTTGAGGGAGAGAGGGTCCTCAAAAAGATCTCTTTTGAGATTGCCGAAGGCGAGATCCTCGGGATTATCGGCAGGAGCGGCGCGGGAAAGACGGTCCTGATGCACCTCATCCGG
>CAZMCL010000136.1:0-5385 GCA_964564375.1 uncultured Methanoregula sp.
CCCCGTTACATGTAGGTCTTCTTGTTCTCCTTGAGCGACAAGAACACTGCGATCTGGCGGCTGTGGTTGTCGTGGACCGGACGGATTTTGAAGACGATTTTCCTCCGCTTCGAAGTCGTGGTAACAAGGGATATGCTTCCATCATAGATGGAGCCGGCCATGTTCTTTGTGGCATCGGTGACCGGGTCCCGTATCTCCTCACCCGTAGTATCAAAGAGAAACATCATGACGTCCCGCCAGTGCCGCATGAAGGCCTTCTCCAGTGGCAGGTCCACCATCCACGAAGCGTAAGAGTTCAGGAGCAGCACCCGACCCCGCTTATCAAGAATGATGACCGCTTCGTTCTCCGCCTCCATCATAGTACGCGACTCACCGAGAGGGAGCTTTCCCAGCGACTTCCGGCGGTCGGCATGGGTATAGAGGGCGAGCCCGACACAGGTCAGGATCTGGCTGTCCGTGAAGGGCCGGAAGAGCACGCCGCACGGCTGGGCGTACTTGAGCCGGTTCAGCTTCTCCCCGTCGTTTGCCCCGGCGATGAAGAGGACCGGCACATGGAAGATTTGTAAGAGATAGTGAGCGGCGTCGATGGCATCCATGGTGCCGGTGATGTTGGTATCGATCAGCACGAGATCAGGGACTTCCAGTGCCGTCTTCAGGATCGGTTCATAACCCCCCCTGACGGTCCCGAGGACATGGTAGCCATTCCTGAGGAGGATCGAAGAGGCTAAGTTAGCAACGACGGGATCTTCACAAACGATCAGGATACGGGGGAGAGGGGGCATGATTCACCAGATTTTAATCGTGTATATTCACCGTGGCATGCCGGATACTAAATAGATTGGTTTTTGGCGCAAACGCCAGTTGCGGGAGGGGTAAACGTCACAAATAGGTCTTTGGTGCTTTCTCTTTGATTGACATCAGCACCGCAAGGAACTTATCGTGATCGTCCATAATCGGCCGGACGGATACACCCACTTTCCGGCGCCTGGAAGTGGTGGTGACCATGGCAGTATTGGTATCGTAGATGACGCCTGCCATCTGCTGGGTTGCCTCGACAATGGGATCTTTTAATTCCTCGCCCGTCCGGTCGTTGATGAGCATCAGGACATCCCGCCAGTGCCGCATGAGCGTCTCTTTCTCGGGAATGTCGACAAACCACGCGGCAAAGGTATTGAGGAAGATGAGCCTGCCCCGTTTGTCAAGGAGGATGACCCCTTCGTGGGAATCCATCATCTTCCGCGTATCCCCGAGGGGACAATCCCCGAGCGATTTTACCCGGTTGCTGTGGTTATAGAGCGCAAGGTTGACGCTGGTCGAGATCTCGATGGTGGTAAACGGCTTGAAGATGATCCCGTATGGCTGCGAGCATTTGACCCGTTCGAGTTTTTCCTCATCAGAGATCCCTGTGATGAAGATGATGGGGTAGTGAAAGAGCTGGAAGATGTAGTGGGCGGCATCCATGCCATCCATGGACCCGGAGAGGTTCACGTCCATGATCACGAGGTCGGGGTTCAGGTCTGCGGCCCTGACCACCGCTTCCTCACCCTTTGCAACAATTCCCACGATATTGAAGCCCTTCTTCTGGAGCATGGTGGAGATGAGGTGGGTGATGATGGTGTCATCATCGACTATCAGGATACGAGGAGCAGGGGGCATGGGAGCACCGGGAAGGAGGGGACCTTTACGGAAAGTATCCGCGCCTGACAGTTAAAAACCTGATTCAAATGAGCATGGTTTACCAAGTTGGGTGAGGGTTAAATCCCGGCCGGATTACTCCTCGAACGACCCGAGCTTCGCCTGGACCGTGCTGTCAATGAAATCGATCCGGACTGGCTTCGCGTGCTCTCCATCGATGGGGAGAGGGTAACAGCCCGTGAGGCAGCCGGTGCAGAGGTTATCGCGGCTGATGCCGGTGGCCTCGATCATGGCATCGAATGAGATGTGGTGGAGGGTGGTCGCGGTGATGCTCTTCCTTACCTCCTCCTCATTCCGGTTGTGGGCGATGAGCTCCTCGCGGGTGGGGAAGTCCGTACCAAGATAACAGGGGGCCTTGATGGCCGGTGAGCCGACCCTAACGTGGATCTCCCGTGCCCCGGCATCCCGGACAATCCCAAGGATCCTTTTCGAGGTCGTGCCACGGACAATACTGTCATCCACCAGTACCACGGACTTGCCTTTCAGGTGCGCCGGGATCGGGTTGAGCTTCATCCGTACCGCCTTCTCCCGCTCCTTCTGCGTGGGCATGATGAACGTCCGCCCCATGTACCGGTTCTTCATCAAGCACTCAACATACGGGATCTTCGACTGCTCCGCGTACCCGATGGCATATGCGATCCCGGAGTCGGGAAGTGCGCCGACCGTATCAGCATCCACGGGATCTTCGTCATGGAGCTTTGCGCCTATCTTCCTGCGGACATCGTAGACAAGCACCCCGTCAATGATCGAGTCTGCCCGGGCGAAGTAAATATACTCGAAGATGCAGTAAGCCCGCTGGCCGGCAACCGCAACCTGCGTGCAGCGGATACTGTCCAGGTCGATACGGATCAGTTCGCCGGGATTCACATCCCGGACGAGTTTTCCACCGAGAGCATCGATGGCAACACTCTCGGATGCAACCATGTAGCCCTTCTCGGTCTTACCGATACAGAACGGCTTGATGCCCAGCGGGTCGCGGAAGGCATAGATGACCCCGTCGATCAGCATGACCACGGAATAGGAGCCCTGGATCTTCTGCATGCAGACGTGAACTGCATCCTCGACAATCCCCGACCTGCCGATCTCGTCCATCAGGATTTTGGCGATGACCTCGGTATCGGTCGTTGTGGTAAAGATCTGGCCTTCCTTTTCATAGTCAGCCCTGAGAGATGCGGTGTTGACCAGGTTCCCGTTGTGGGCAATGGAGATGAAATGTTCCTGGAACTGGAAGTTCAGCGGCTGGATATTTTCCGGGAGGTTGAAACCCGTTGTCGGGTAACGGACATGGCCGATGCCGGCATTGCCGTTCAGATCGGATAAAACAGAAGGAGAGAAAACGTCGGCAACCAGACCGCTCCCCTTGAATTTGTGGAGGCTGGTGCCGTCAAACGTGGATATTCCGGCGCTTTCCTGCCCACGATGCTGGAGGGCGTACAGGGCGTAATAGAGTTGGATTGATACACCGCCAGCATCGACGATGCCAACGATTCCACACATGATACAACTCTGATTAATGCGTTACGGTTTTTGGTCGCTTGGTGTTCCACTTATGGCTGGACATTTTTGTGCTTCTGCCAAAACCACAGGCAGAGCAGACTTTCTTCTGGGCGTGATACGAGATCTTCCCACAGCGCCGGCAGGCGATGTGAGTGAACTTGTTCATCTTGCCCATTGAGGGAGTGCCTTTTGACATGTTACTTCACCTTATTGTTCGATTGAGGGAGAGATATAGATTACATTATCCCCGCGGACGATGAGCGTGCCTACTTTCTGGACCTGTCCGTTCTCTGTTTCCTCGGCTTTGTCGAGGACGAGGTTCATGTGTACATCATACCCTTGAAGAACGCCCCGTATTTCTCTCCCACCTTTGAGAGATACAATAACGGGCTGACGGTTCAACACCTGATCCAAAATATCCAACGGCCGTTTGGTCATAATAATACCCTGTTACCATCGCTCTGGAGTAATATATGTGTGTGAGCGGATCACTTAAACATACCGTAGATCCACACAACGAAAAACCTTTGCACAGGACGGAAGTCCGGGGGGCCGTTTGGGATCATTTTACCATGCAAGTTTTTTTTGCCGTGGAGTATCAATGTTAGGCAGCAGCCATGAAAAAGATCACGATAAAAAAACGCCATTCCATCAGGAAAAGCCAGGGTGCTGACCTGCTCGTCAGGCTCGCGGAGCAGATTGGTCCTTCAGCAGACCTCTTCCGCGCGGATATGATCGAGGTGCTGGAGACCAATGCGGCAATCTCTTTGTTCATGGTCAATAAAAAGCCGTTTTTGATGGACAACGGGACGTGGGCGTTTCCCACGCTCAAAGGTGCGGTCCAGTGCCCGTTTCCGGAGCGCAGGGTTGCAGTGGATGCCGGGGCAATCCCGTTCGTGGTAAATGGGGCAGACATCATGCGGCCGGGCATCGTCTCGGTAACAGACGACGTAAAAGCCGGCTTACCGGTCCAGATCGTGGATGAGCGGCACGGCAAGCCGCTTGCCATAGGAATTGCACTCTATGATGCGCCCGGGATACGTGCCAGTACGGCAGGCAAGATGGTCAAAATGTTCCATCACGTCGGTGACGAGATCTGGACCATGGAGATCTGAAAATTTCGGCCCGTGCGAATCTGCGGGAAATCTCCTAATTTTCCCTTTTTTCTGGCTTAAAAGGAGCCCGGATGCTTTCGGAATAGATACTATTAAATAAGTTTCTCAATACAGTTTTTTTATGGTTAAGATCATTGACACCCTTCTGGGCAAGAGTTCCACAAACTCGGACGAAGACTATATGGAACTCGACCTTGCATCCTACGAGGAAAGCGGTAGCGGATCCCCGGCACTTCTTGTGAAGATCGCAACGATTAACGATCTCAAGGATACCCCCCGCGTAAAGGACGAGGTCTATTCCGGCAACATCGTCATCGTCGACATCTCCCGCTTAAAGATGGACAAGATCTCCTACGAGCGTGTCCTCAAGGACCTCAAGGAAGTGGCAAAGGATGTCAATGGCGACATCATCGGTCTTGGCGACCAGCGCTATGTTGTCTTAACGCCCATGTCGGTCAAGATCTCCCGCGACAAGATCGGTGGATAATCGCGTGGAGACAAGGGTTCCCGGTCCGTGTCCGTGTTGCAATACTGAAATACAATACCTGTATAAGACAGAAAATATCCCCTATTTTTCTGATATTCTTATCATCTCGGCCATCTGCGATTCGTGCGGCTACAAGTTTGTCGACACCCAGCTCCTCAAGCATGGCGAGCCTGCCCGCTATACGGTGGCAATCAATACTGAAGATGACCTGGCAATCCGCGTCATCCGGAGCATGGGCGCCACGATCGAGATCCCGGAGATCGGGGTCCACATCAGCCCGGGACCGACCTGCCAGGGGTTCGTCTCGAACGTGGAGGGCGTGCTCGACCGCATCGAGCAGGTGGTCAAAGGGGCATTCCAGTGGGGGACGGACCAGGAGAAGGAGAATGCCACGGCTCTCCTTGCAGATATTGTCCGGATCAAGGCCGGGACGTTTCCGGTTACTTTGATTTTAGAAGATCCCGATGGGAACAGCGGGATTGTTTCGGATAGGACGGTGACGGAGCCGTACGTGCCGGAAGAAGAGTGACACAAAACACATTTCGCCAAATATAAAACCAATAAAAATTATTTTTTCTTATGCGTATACGG
>CAZMCL010000137.1:0-5373 GCA_964564375.1 uncultured Methanoregula sp.
TATAGTGCGGAGATAAGAGCGGAATTCCTAGAACAAGGCGCCAGTGAGTAAGGGCGGATCTGTCAGTTTATCAGGTACCAGACCAGAAACACTAAACGATTCACATGTCATCTGTCCCGTTGTTCCGATCCCTTTCGATAATTATCATGATATCCCTTCTGGTCGTGCTCCTGTTCACGGCTGGATGTACTAGTCCGCCAGCGACATCTCCAGAATCCTCATCATTCGGGGACAAGATCTCCGGTATTACCGGCGCCCCCCGGTATTACCGGCGCCCCCCGGTATACGCATGCCAGCTGGGGGATAATCATCGTTGATTCGGCAACCGGTAAGACACTCTACGAGCGTGATGCCGACCAGATGTTTGTGCCAGGCTCCACGGTAAAACTCTTCTCATCCGCAGCACTTCTTGAAGCCCTTGGCCCGGACTACCGGTTCAGCACCCCCGTCTACGCGATGGGTTCGGTTGATGGCAGCGGAAAACTCGATGGCAACCTTGTTCTTGTTGCAAGCGGCGATCCAAATATGGGCGGGCGCACGCTCCCCGATGGCACCATTGTGTATACCAATATCGACCATGGAGATGCGAATGCGCTGGGCGGGGCGATCCTCGCGCCGACCGATCCCCTCGCCGGCCTTGACGACCTCGCGTTCCAAGTGAAAGCATCCAGCATCACGGCGGTATCCGATGTGGTTATTGACGACCGTCTGTTCGAGACCACGGATCTCGGTAAATTGTATGTCATCTCCCCGATCAGCATCAACGATGACCAGATCGATATCACCATCTCTCCCGCAGCACCCGGGACGGCACCGTCCCTTGCGATGTGGCCGCAGACTGCTGCGTACCAGCTCGTCAATAAGGTGACGACAGGCCCGGCAGGAAATCCTCTCGAAATTTCCGTAACGGAAGAACCCAAAGGAACGATAGTAGTACAGGGAACAATAGCTGCCGATGCAGGATCGGTCAACCAGACCTATCCCATAAAAACACCCGCCGCATTTGCCCGCACGCTCTTCATCGAGGCATTGGACCGGCAGGGAGTCCGGGTGACTGCAGCAGCAACCGGGGATAACCCGTCGGCAATACTGCCGGCACGGACTGTATATTCCGGTGCCCGGAAGGTTGCAGAACTCTCTTCGCCCCCGCTCTCCGAGGACGTGAAACTGACGCTCAAGGTTTCCCAGAACCTCCATGCCGATACCTATGTCTCCCTTCTTGCCGCCTCGTCCGGCAGGACCGGCTTCTATGATGGCATGCAGGAAGAGGGGAAGATCCTCAAAACCCTCTGTCTTGACACACAGGGTGTTTCCCTCGGGGATGGGGAGGGTGGTGCAAGCGAAGATCGCATCTCTCCCCGGTCCGCCGCAGGGCTCCTGACCCTTATGGCAAAGCGCCCGTACGCAGCGAAGTACGAAAACGCACTCCCCATTCTCGGGGTGGATGGGTCCCTTGCCACATCCTGCACCCCCGGCAGCCCGGCCTGCGGGCATGTGTACGCGAAGACGGGCACTACCGGCACCTATGACCCGCTGAACAACCGTGGTCTCCTGATTGCAAAATCGCTTGCCGGCTACGTGGATACGAAGAGCGGGAAGCGGTTGGTCTTTGCCGTGTATGTCAACAACGTGCCCTTTGATGATATCAGTGACATGATGGCCGCAGGCAATGACCTTGGCAGTATTGCCGGGCTAATCTACGAATATTATTAATTTTTTTCAGGAGTCTCCTTTTCACGATCCCTTCTCTGCCCTGTCAGACGTCCCGTCCAGCGTTAACATATCCAGCCCGTCGACTATCCCATTGTCGTCCCGCGTGAATATGAACGAATCTGTAGATTCCGGGGTCACGAAGAACGTATCATTGCCCTCGTAGAAGAGCTCAACCGTCTCATGCGGCACGGCGGATGTGTAAAACAGGCGGTTACCTTCAGGAAATACGGTAAACGCCCATGTCTTCTCCCATACCGGTGCATATGTCCCGGTATATTCACCGAGCGCATCTGCGGTCAGCGGTGCAGCCTTCCTGTCGATCTTCTGCGGCAGGGAGTACGGTTCGCCAAAGACGATTGCCGAGAGGTCTTTGGGGAGAGTTGCCATCGGTGTCCGGTCATGGTTTGAGAGGAAGATGATGGTCACATCCTCGTCCGGGTAATAGAGCGTGTATGAGATGTACCCGAAATTTCGCCCACCGTGACCCATGACGGTCCGGTTTGCGAACGCGGCCTTAACGATCCCGTAATCGTTTTCGGCCATTGCGTCCACCAACTGTGGGGAGAGGATCGCACCCGGTGTATGGAATGCCCGCTCCCACCGGTAGAGGTCTTCGGTTGTGGAGTGGAGCGACCCGGCTCCCCAGGAGTTGTGGATGTTCTGGAGGTCGTAATGGATGTGCTTTGCGTCCATCGTGGTATACCCGGATGCACGGTTGGTAAACACATCCCGGGCATTGTCCTGCCCGGTGCTGGTCATCCCGAGCGGGAGGAAGATGTTATCCCGCAGGTACTCATCGTAGGGCATACCCGAAGCCTGCCCGATGATATAACTCAGCGTGATGTAGCCGTTATTGGAATAGGTATAGCCAGTGCCAGGCTCGAAGGTGAGGGGCAGGGCGGCGAACCGTCCCACTAGGTCAGGCAGTGCCATGTCGGTGGGGTCTGTCAGGAGGAACCCGCCCTCGGACGGGATCCCCGAAGTATGGTTCAGGAGGTGGTAGATCTTAATATCCTTCCACTGCGGGGCCCCGGCAATATACCCCGAGACCGGGTCGGTGACGTTCAGTTTTCCCTGCTCCTGCAGCTTCATGATGCCGGCAGCGGTGAACTGCTTGGTGTTCGAGCCGATGGGGAAGACGGTTTGCGGGGTGTTGGGCACTGAGAACTCGTAGTTTGCCATGCCGTACCCTTTCGAGAGGAGCACGGTGTCGCCCTGTGCCACCAGCACAGCCCCATCAAACCGGCCGGCATCGGCAAGCGCTGTCATGTATTCGTCAAGCTTTTCCGATACTTCTGCATCGGCCGGAGAGAGTGCTGTCGGTGTGCCGGCAGCGATAGCCTGCGAACTGCCTTCCGCCGGTGTGGACGATGTAACGCAGCCGGCAGTACTGATTAAGATTACGAGAACAAGTCCTGCAATTTTCAATATCATGATCACAACCCCCGTTTCCTGCCTGGATCTCAAAGGATGTCTGCTGTCCCTGTGAAGCCCGCATTTGTTTTCAGGTTATACTTTGAGGTGTTATTGTGATCCGGAATAATTATTGTTTCCTGAATTGTCCTGTTTGCTGTTGGTATTCCATTTCGGCAACCGGATGTGGGGATCTATGTCCGCCTCTTTTCCGGGTATGTGGCGTTCTCTTCCATATGCCATTCGGGGATTGCCATATGACCGTCAGGTAAACACTTCATCGAACCTGAAACGTTCGTACTGTGCGAACGACGCGTCGAGGATCTTGTTTTGGAGATCCTCCCGTGCAAGGGCAAACTCACGCGTGTCGGGATAAGCGATGAAGCTGTACTCGGTCTCGCCCTGGTACTCTTTTGATGTGGAAGCCGCACGCATGATGCCGATCATCTCCGTGGTGCCGATACTGCCCCCGTCCGCAAGGTACTGTCTGGCCCGGTCCACCATGGCCCGGTACCGGTAATCGTCCGGGTACACCGCATCATGGTACGCCTTGAGGGACGATACAGCCTCTTTGTTCACGCCCTGGTATGCATAGAAATTGTTGACGGTGAAGATCATATCGGGGTTGTTCGGCCAGGTTGCACCGGGAAGCCTGATCGTATCGCCATAAGCATCGCTCTCCAGGATCACCGAGGGAGGATAGCCACTTCCCGTCCCCACAGGCTGGGAGATCACAGTAACGAATCCTGCTGACAGCGTGCCTCCGTTCTGGTGCCAGAGATCGAGCGCCTCGTCGGTTGAGGACGCCTGCATGATCACCGGCCGGTACTTGAGCGGGTAATCGATGTGGTCCGTCGCGCTATAATTGGGAAGAGTCCCTGCGGCATGGGGCGCGAAGTAGATCCCGTCTTCGTTCATCGGGTTGAATGTCCCGATGAAGCCCGGCCAGTCTACGTCGATGACCCGTTTCTGCCCGCTGCCCGGCGCTGGTTCGATAGCAATGATAAGGATGCTGTTAACCGTCACCTTGCGCAGGTCGTTCTCGCCGTCCATGTTCTTGCCGTGGATAATTGTGCCGTTCAGTTCCTTATTCTGTGTCAGGTTGCCCCAGGCGACCGCGCTCGAGCAGGATATACGTTGATCCTCCTCCCGGTTCCCCTGCGGCGGGATGCCGCGGTATACTTCCTCGAAGTAGTAACTATTGATAGCGTAGATGTCGTCTGCTGTTATCGTGCGGTTGAGCCACCGGATCTGCATGTTGGTTCCCGAATCCCGCATACCGGCGAGGAATTCATTAACCTCGCTGTCGTACTGCCGGTACGTGGAGAAATTGCCCCTGAGGTAGGGAATGAACTTTTGCTCGTACCATTCAGTTGAACCCGCGAAGTTTTCAATGATTACAAATTCAAGGAAATCCTTCACCTGCGGGCCGGTAAGGTACCCGAAAGCATATGCCCGCTCTTCAGCAGTCCCGTAAAGCTTCAGCACCGTGAAGTTCCGGACCTTTTTAACAGTCCCCCCTCCGTTACCCCGGGTTACTGACCGCTCGCCGGGAGGGTAGGAATGTGGGGTGATGAGCCGGATATCGATGCCGGCTGCGCCACCGGAGGCATCCACGGTCAGCGGTCCGAGATGGTCCGGTGTCTGGTACCAGCCGGTCGGCTCTGCGTAATTGAGATGCTCGATCCCGCCGTTCCCGTTTTTGTCCTGCCATGCGTAAACGGTATAATTCCCATCGTTGAGTCCGGAGATGGTATACGGGCCGGGACCCTCTGCACGTGCGTAACCGGCCACTTCCGGCGATGTGTAGGCCGGTATTTCGAGTTCGATAAACCGGTACCTGCCTGCGTTTTCCCGTGCAATGGCGATGATGTAGACCGGCCCTTCCCCGCACCCGCTGTCGCAGGTCACGGTGCCGGCAATGGAAGCGGCTGCCTGTGGAGTGCCTCCGGATGGCGGAGACGATGAAGTGCACCCTGCAGTACAGATAACCATCACCAGGATAAGACCGGCAATCTTCCATCTCATTTCCATAACCCCTCGCCAGTCCCGTGAGACCTGTCGGGACATTTTCGGATAGTGTGTGGAAGGTTGTTGTGCTATGAAAAATTTGTGATATGCAGCGGGTCCCCCAAAAGCTGTGAGTGTGGACCCCCCACCCCATTCCCCTCAGGAAAAAAACCGGACACCCCTCCCCCCATGAAATTTTTCAAGGGGTCCCCCCGTTGCCATAAAATGAGGGAACCC
>CAZMCL010000138.1:0-5347 GCA_964564375.1 uncultured Methanoregula sp.
CCTCCTAGATAGACAATAACGTAAGTCCAGAAAAGTCGAGTATTGTTTACTGACTCCCTGTAATCCCAAAGCCATCTTTGGCAGTGCGGTGTCGCACGTCGGACTTACATCTGTCAGCACATTGTTAAAAGTGCTTACCATCATTCGACGGATGGGATATTAAGGGTTGCGGCGGATGCCCCCTCCCGCCATTCCTATATACCCCTGCCGCCTACCTCTCATCACCCATGACTACCGAACCCATCGCGCTCCATCCCATCGGAACCGTCCGCTCTCCTTACAATGTCAGAGGCGATGCCCCGCGACAGGGCCGCCTGTCAGATACCATATCAGAGATCGTGATTGAGGATCAATACCGCCCCGCCCTCTGGCAGATCGAGAGCCAGAAGCACCTCTGGGTTCTCTGCTGGTTTGACCGGGCTGACCGGACACGGCTCCGGGCAACGCCTCCCGGGGCAACGTCCGAGAAGGGTGTGTTTGCCATCCGTTCGCCCGACCGCCCGAACCCGGTCTCGCTCTGCATGGTTGACCTCATGTCGGTAAAAGATAATGTCCTGGCCGTGCGTGGGCTGGATGCGTTGGACGGCACACCGGTCGTAGATATCAAGGTGTACTCGTCCGAGATCGACTGCGCGAAAGAAGGCTGACCGGAAGCCTTCCCGCTCGTCCGGGATGCAGGGCGTATATTTTTCAATACAGGTACCCGGGTTGGCATACCCATCCGGCACTATTTATATAATCTCTGGCATTCCATCACGGTATGAGGGAAGAACATGAAGATCGGTGAGATGAATGTCGGCATGATCGACCGCATCATCCGGCTGGTTGCCGGAATCGTCCTGATCGGGGCATTTGCCCTGAATATGATTGCAGCGCCATGGTCATACCTGGCAATTCTTCTGGGGGTCATTGCTCTCGTTACCGGAGTGGTCGGGACCTGTCCGCTGTATTCAATTCTGGGGATGAACACCCTTGGAAAAAAGGAGAACAAGGCCTCATAAGCGGGTGGAACCTGTTTTACGGGGTTCCCCGGATCCCTTATGCGGGATGCGCATAGTTTTACTAAACCGCAGGATATAATACCTGAATCATCACCATGCAGGTTTGAGGAATATCATGAAACGCATCACGATCAATGCTCTCGTGGATATCGGAGCTGTCATCACATTCGTCCCGTGCCTTATCTCCGGACTGGTACTGTATTTCTTCCTGCCGTCCGGTGGGGGGCGGGGGAACAGCTGGTCGACATGGATGGAAATACCCCGGTACGACTGGATTCATATGCACGATATCGCCAGTTTTGCGTTTACCGCCCTGCTCATCCTCCACCTTCTCCTGCACTGGAAGTTTTTGAGAAATATCAGGAAGTCCCTGGCCCCTACGGCAAAAGATGAGCGTGCTGATGAGGATTGAGCAGTCCGTGGAAGCCGTTCGTCTTTTATGCAATCAGGCTCCAGTAGCACTGTTGAGGCATACCCATGAAAATCACTGATGTTGCTCAGGTGGTGTCCGGTCCCAACCCCCATCACGTCGATGCCCGGAAGATCTACGATACCGAACACGCGATGGCAGTGGTCATCACGCTGAAGCCCGGCGAAGCGCTCAAGAAACACATCACTCCTGTCGACGTCTTCTTCTATGTTCTCGAAGGGACCGGCGTCGTGGAGATTGGGGACGAGAAGCGGGTTGCAACAAAGGATATGCTTGTCGAGAGCCCGGCTCGCATCCCGCATAAATGGTCCAACGAGTCTGATACCCTGTTCCGCGTACTCGTGGTCAAGGTGCCCAAACCAACCGAAGAGACGAAGCTGCTCTGACAGCAGTTGTCCGCGTTGTCTTTATAGAAATTATCGTTTTTGGCTAAAATGTGGATGACCAGCGCTCCTGATCACCCGCTCTGCCCCGTACCGCTGAAACGGTACGCGCCTTTCGGAACCCGTATCTCAAACCGGGCGCCCGTGCCGACTGTTCCTGTCTCCCGTATCGTTATACCGGTAATACCGAGGATCTCCCGGGAGAGGAAGAGCCCGAATCCGGTATTCTGCCCGACCCCCCGCTCGAAGATCTGCACCTTGTTTTCGTCTGCGATCCCGGCCCCGTTGTCCTCGACCATTATGATGAGCCCGTCGGGAGTCTCGGTTGCCGAGATGTGGATTTCAGACAGGTGCTCCCCCCCGTACCGGATCGCATTATCCACAAGATTGTAGAATACTTTTTCCAACAATGGATCTGCAAACACCTCAAGTCCCGGGCAGTTGATCGTTATCTTCACGTCCGGGTTTGCAAGCGGCTGAATAACCCACGATATGATCCCGTTCACATCCTGCCAGGCAGGTGCATCCATCCCCATTTTCTGGTAATCCCGCGTGAAAGAGATCTGCTGGTCGATGGTCTCGGCAATCCCTTTCTCTTTTGTAATGAAATCGGTCATGACAGGATCTTTTGTGTAATCCAGGGAAAGTTCGAGATATGTCCGCAGTGCCGTGAGCTGGTTGAGGATGTCGTGCCGGGTGATGCCTGAGAGGAGGTTGAGTTTCTTGTTGATCTGGTACAGCGCATCTTCCATCTTCTTTCGCTGGGTAATATCCCGCGTGATTCCCAAAACCCCGGTGATGGTCTCATTCCTGTCCCGGAGCGGGACAAGGAGCGTGTCATTCCACAGTTCTCCTGATGCCAGGGGGAGGTTGCTCTCTATCTTGAAAGGTTGGCCGGTCTCAATCACCTTCCTGATATTCTCACGCTGGCGATCGCTCTCGGCTGTAGGGAACAGGACCGATCGCGGCTGTCCGATGATCTCCTCCTGCGATTTTCTGACCGCGGCGGCAGCAAAGGAGTTGACGTACGTGACACGGTCCGCGGTATCGATGATGTAGATGAAATCCTGCGCAGATTCGGCGAGCGTCCGGTACCGTTCCTCGCTCTGCTGGAGCTGGATACGCGACTCGGCAAGCCGTTCAAATACCGGGTCGATCTCGTGCGCGAGCCGGGCCAGTTCGTCGGTGCCAGGATTATCAGGTGTGCTATCCGTGGCTCCAATGTCCTTTTTCGTCCGCACGGTGCTGATGATCGCGTTGATGCGGGATAAGACAATCCGGTCGATGAAGAGCAGGACAAATGCGATTATGAAGACTCCCGCGCCTATCATGCTTAAGATGAAGGTCACAATCGTCACCTGCCCCGACTGGTAGATCGTCCGGGGTTCGGAGACCTTGAGGTAATACTGGCCGGGTGCCTGGAGGTCTTCCAAAGGTGCATACCCGGTGACCATATCGGGACTTTCCGCGATTACGATTACCGGTTTCCCGGGCGATATGCCCGGGATAATACCAGTCAAGGTACGGTCGCCGGAGAGCTGTGGTGACGGGATTATGGAAATCGTGTTGCCGGCCCGTTCTGAGAGTTCATTGAGATACCGGTTGTCAATCCTCCGAATATAGTGCAGCGAACCGCCCGACGGCCCTTCGAACATATCCGTGAGGATCGGGTGGGATGAGACCATGAGGGGGCCGGCGCTGGTGTCAAGGATCATGGTGGTCCCTTCCGAGGATCCCAAAATAGCCCCCGTTTCAATGAGGTTGCGGATCTCTGCTGCGAGCGGTTCAGGAATCTCTTCGCTTTCATGAATACTTGCGTTATAGCCCTTGGAAAAGATGAGATGGCCGGAGGTGTTGAATACCAGGATTCCCTGTATGCTGAACCGCTCGAAGAAATCGTTACCGGTGTTCGTTGCTGCCCACTCGGGTCTCTCACCTTGCGCAAAGAGGAGTGTGTCGGTCCAGGCGGCATAATCGCGGGTGACTGACCGCATGTTCTTCTCGTCGGTGGTAATGGAGCTCTGTGCACGCTGCACAGTGGTGATCACTTGTTTTTCTTCAAGGGCACGATAACTTTTCTCCATCGAGATGACGGAGAAGACGGCTACGATAGCGAAGGTAACGATCAGGGCGATCCCGATTCCGAGCAGTAGTTTTGTCCGGAGGTTCATTTCCGCAGCCTTTTCCGATCCCCGGAGTAGGTAAGTTGTTCTGGATTCAGTATGGTTCCCATTTAAATATTTGCATTGAAATCCCCGGCCTGGACGCTGGCCGGAATTTCCCGAACAGCTTTTTAATGAAAATCTGCTGCGTACATGAACGAAGAGAAAAAAGGTACTAAAAAAAGGATTACCCGTTTGCGATCAACCGCGAGATATAATACCGGGCCCAGAGATATGCCACGGTACCCCCGAGGATGTCACCGGCAACGATCCCCCACCAGACCCCGTGCTCGCCCAACCCGAGTACAATCCCGAAGAGGTACGCAAAGACCGCGATGAAGACAAGGTTCCGCAGGACGGTTAATATGAGCGAGGTCATGCCCTTTCCGGTTGCCTGGAAGACTGCCCCTGACATGACGCCCGGCGGCACGAACGGGTAGAAAAGGCACATGATGGCAAGGAAGGCAGCAATTCCCGGTGCAAGGTGGGCGCTTTCGGGGGAATAGGCAAAGATGGTGGCGATCTGCGGGGCAAAGATGTATGTTATGGCGCTGATGACGAGGGCGATGGCTATCCCGAGCGTGATCGAGAAGGTATGGACAGTCCGGAGGTTTTCGAATTTCCGCGCACCGTAGGCAGCCCCGGCAACGGAGATGACCGCTGTGGCGATGGCGATCATGGGGATGATGGCAAAGAAGACGACCCGCCATCCCGCGGTATAGACTGCAACGGCGTCCGTGCCCGCGGTTGCGACAAGCAGGCCATTGATGAAGATCGCGAGGATTGACATGAGGAAAAACTCAACGCTTGCCGGCAGGCCGACTGCGAGGATGTCGCGCATGGTCTTCCTGTCCCACGAGAATGCCTTATAGGAAAGCGAAACGTACGTATCCCGTTTGCCAAAGAACCAGTAGAGGAGGATGCAGGAAACCGTTATAAGCGAGATTACCATCCCCCACGCGGCACCGGCAATGCCCAAACCGGCAGTGTAGATAAGGAGCGGGTCGAGGATGATGTTGAGGACTGAGGAGGCGCCCATGACATACATTGCCCGCTTTGCGTCACCTTCGGCCCGGAGGATGGCATATGCGATGTTGGTGAAGAGGATCAGACCCATGCCGAGAAAGATGATCTGCCCGTAGGTGGTGGCAAGCCCGGCAGTCTCTCCCGCACCGAAAAGAATGACGATTGGCCCGGTGAGGAGAATCAGGGGGACTGTCAGGACTGCCGAGAGGATGATCGTCATGAGGATAGCGTGGACTGCGGCGTTGTCCGCCCCGGCCTTGTCCTTTGCCCCGATGCGGCGGGAGATGACTGATGCCACGCCGGCCCCGAGACCGTTGCTCATGCCGATGAGGATCATGAAGAGCG
>CAZMCL010000139.1:0-5337 GCA_964564375.1 uncultured Methanoregula sp.
GCCGCATCCTTGCCGCCGCGGCCGCCGGGCTTCAAACGGCGATCCATGCCATCGCCGAGAGTGCTGAAGGGGATATCCGCTCGGCGGTTAACATGCTCTACGCCTCGGCCATTGGCAGGGAGGACATTACCGACTCCCAGGTCCACACCTCCCAGAAAGATGAACGTTCCTCGATCTTCGCGCTCATCTCCGCGCTCTTTTCCCGGGCGTCCGATGAAGAACTGCTGCGTCTCTCTTACGATGTGAATGACACTCCTGAGACCATCGAGCAGTGGGTGGATGGGAACGTGCATAACATCCCGGATCAACAATCAGTGGACCGGGCTTACCAGTCCCTGTCAAGGGCTGACGAGTATCTCGGGTATACGTACCGCAGGCAGTATCATACGCTCTGGCGGTATGCCACCGCCATTATGCTCCTCGGTGTGGCCGATGCTGCTGGAGGGCGGGGCATCCACGCCCGGATCATGCCGCCCGAACGCTGGCAGAAGATGTCAACCGCGAAGAAGCAGAAGGCCATCCGGAATGTGACATTGAACCGGATAGCGGGCATGATACACGTGCCCCAGAGTACACTCCGTGAGAATTATCTTGGTACCATCTCGATGCTGGTGGCAAACAACCCTGCAGGATATGCGCGGGAAATGGCCCTTGATGCCGACCAGCTGAACTTCTTTTTGAATGACAAAGCCAGGTCAGCCGAGATCATAAAAGCCCTTGCAAAGGAAGAAAAAGCAAAGGAGAAGGAAAAAGAGCCTCCCAAAAAGGCAAGAAAAGAGAAGGCCCAGCCGCAGGAAAAGCCACAGGAGACGCTTCCGGTAACACCCCCCGCTGCGGAAGAACCGGACGGCAAGAAGCCCCCGGCAAAGACCCAGTCAACCCTCTTTGATGGTTTCTGATCGTTTCCAGTACCGGTGGAGGAGAACGCCGCAGTCAATGATCTCCCCCCCGTCATCATACCGCTCAAACCCGAGGTGGTACACGACCAGATCGCAGTTGACTGCACGGGCGATATCGATGAGCGGGGGGACCATCTCGATTGCCGGCCTGATGGAGTAAATGACATCAGCCTCCTGGTATAAGGAGAGGTCCGGATCAAAAACATCGTCCTGCACATAATGCAGGTGCGCGGGGTGGTCAAGCGGTCTGATGTCCGTGCACCGTAAGAGGACTCCTGCCTCCTTGAGCATCTCCGCGGCTGTGGTATTTCTCCCGATCCCCGCTTCAACCGCCCGGGTGTACCGGCCGGCAACGTACCCGCCGACCGAATGCTCAATATGTTTATAGGAGTCCATTCCAACAGATCATTGCGATGCATATCCATATTTTTTGGGATTCCCTGTCGCCTGCCGGCCTCCAGATGCCGGTGGCGCGGAGCATCTCTTCAGTCCTTGGCGTGAAGACATCGGTTTCCGAGAACCCTGTGCGCATCACGGGACTGGACATGACGAGAAAGCAGGTCGATGCACAGGCGCTGCTCGACAGCATCCAGGCCTACAAGCGCCGGCACGAAATTGCTGACTGTATCCTGCTGGTTGTCCACCAGGACCTGTTCCGGGAGGGGAACAGTTTTGTTTTCGGTCTTGCCCGGGAATCCGTTGGCGCCGGGGTTGTTTCAACTGCCCGGCTGAATAATGAATACTATGGACTGCGGGGGAGCGATGACGACTTCATCGACCGGATCGTCAAGGAAGGGTCCCATGAGATCGGGCACCTCCTTGGACTGCCTCACTGTCCGGACCAGGAATGCGTGATGTTCCGGCCCGATACGCTCGACGAGATGGACCGCAAGAAAAAAGTCGTCTGCCCTGCCTGCAGGGAACAGCTGGACCAGCGCATCGCTGCCTGGCTGGAGATCTGCTGATTGCGTTTTTTGGCTCTGTAGAAATCCTTTATTCACGTGACATGATGCCCCGGTGGCGGGGGCATACTTGCATGCCCCCAAGAGCGTCAATGATTTCCAAATGATATCTGCAGAGTCCGTTTTTTCAACTGCTTCCCGGATATTAAATAGGATATTTAATAGGTAGTAAGTGCGCACTGTTTGTTTATGAGGTACCTTACTGCTCTTTCGGTATTTACAGTCCTTGTACTGATTGTGTTCTTCAGTGGTTGCACCGGGACTTCGCCAGCCCCGGCTGCAACCGCCCAGACTACTGCTCCCACCGCCGTTGCGGACCCGTACCCCGACGCATTGGTTGTCAATACTCCAACTTCCTTCGGGAGCGGGAATATGGTTGGAGAGATAAACGTCTTCAGGTATGCAATCAGACCCACTTACGACTGGACTGATCCTTCCCTGAACAGCCCGCAGGAACAGGCAGAATCCAACGAACCGCTCGAGGAGCGGAAGGATTACAACACAAAGAGCCCCAAGGAAGGCAGCACGTACCTGTTTGTCTATGTGAGCGTGGAGAATACCGGTTCAGACCCGATCTGGTCTCCCGATTCTGGCAAGGTCCTTGTTGTCAGCGATGGAAAAACCTACAAGTATACGCCTCTCCTCAGCTCAGAGACCCATGTTAAGGGAGAAAGCGTGTCGCAGTACAATTACCTGTTCGGCTCTGATGGCACGGTAGGATGGATTAGTCCCGGAAGTACTTCCAGGGGCTTCATGGTCTATGAAGTGCCTGCATCCTTCTCTTTGGAAAAAACCTATGTCGTGGCCGATGCCGGTTCCAGCCAGGTTTTTGCGTGGAAGCTGGCCTGAGAACATCATGGTGGTATGGTTCGCAGTTATGCGAGTATCGACCTGTCATGCGTTCTGCATGACAACTCCCACACCATCTAAAATCCCGGTCACGGCTGCTGAAAGCGATTGAAGGCATCTCCCCGGGCTGCCGCACTATCCGGGCTTGGAATGCGTGATGTTCCGGCCCGACATGCTCGATGAGATGGACCGGAAGAAAAAGACGGTCTGCCCTGCATGCGGGGAACTGCCGGACCAGCGCATCGCAGCCTGGCCTGAGATCTGCCAATCCCTTTCTCTCTAACCATTTTTCCGGATAATTGACACGATATTTTATATATCTCATGGCACATCGTTTCTTCATGAAACGTATCGCGGCTTTTACCCTGCTCGCCACGCTGGTCCTGCTCGCAGTCCTCTGTGGCTGTACCGGAAATACCCCTGATGCCCCGCCGGTTACGACTCTCCCGCCGGCTACCCCAACGCCAACCCTTGAACCCACTCCGACACCCGACCCGTTTCCCGACGCATTGGCGCTCAATACCCCTGTCCCCTTCGGTATCATGAAGAAGACCGGAGAACTGACGGTTACCGGCTACAAGGTCCGGCCTACCTACAGCTGGGTCGATCCCTCGTGGAACAGCCCGCGGGAACAGCTGGAATCTGCAAACCCGTACGAGACGCAGAAAGGGTACAATACCCAAAAACCGGCGGACGGCAACACGTTCCTGTTCGTTTACCTGACTGCCGCATGCACCGGCACCGAATCCGTCTGGGCCCCCTCCCCTGCCCAGATTGTGGTCATGAGCAATGGAATAACCTCATCTTATTCCACCCTCGCAAGCGACCAGACCATCGTTGACGGCGAGATCGGCAACCAGTACGATTTCCAGATCGGCGTCGGGGGAACCGGGGGATATGTCCAGCCGGGGAAGAGCAACAATGTCAAAGGGTTCCTGATCTATGAGGTGCCTGCATCGTTCTCACCGGACACGACCTATGTTGTGGCCAACGCCGACGCAGAGACGCAGGGTGTCTGGAGACTTGCCTGAGGGCCCTGAATAGTTATGGTGCGCCGGTGTGCAATCGTTGACCTGTCATGTGACCTGCATGACAATTCTCTCCACCCGGAGTCGCAGCCGCGCCTGCTGAACGCGATTAAGGGTATCCCAGAGGATGTACCCCGCATTGCACCCGGGCCCGCCGACATTTCAGATATCCACCGCATCCATGACCCGCATTACACGGCATGGTTAAAGGAACGGTGTTCCGATGCAGTTACCCTCGCCCATCTTGACGCCGATACCTACGTCACCCCTCACTCTTTTGAGGTAGCACGCATGGCAGCCGGCGGGGCGCTCGCCGCCCTTGACCATGCCCTTGCCGGGGAGCATGCCTTTGCCTTTGTCAGGCCACCGGGACACCATTCCGAACGCAGCCGGGCCATGGGGTTCTGTCTCTTCAATAGTGTGGCGATAGCAGCGCATAAAGCGCTGGACATCGTGGACCGCGTAGCCATCATCGACTGGGATGTCCATCACGGGAACGGGATCCAGAACGCGTTTTACCTCTCGAACCGGGTCCTGTACTGCTCTATCCACCAGGACCCCATGTTCCCGTTCACTGGTCGCATCGAAGAGATCGGGAACGGCACGGGCAAAGGCTTCACCATCAATGTACCGCTGCCGAACGGGGCAGCTATTGCGGATTACCAGACCGTCTTTTCCGAGATCTTCATGCCGGCAATCGGGCGGTTCCGGCCCGACATTATCATCGTTCCGGCTGGCCAGGACATGCTTTGCGATGATCCTATCGGAGGCATGAACATCCGGCCGGAGGATATGGCGGTCCTCACATCGATGCTTGTCAGGTCAACGGACTCGGCCCTTGCGCTGGTGCTGGAAGGCGGGTACGGCCCTTCGCACGGGGCGGCAGTTGCGCACATCTATGCGGCGCTCGATAAACCGCTGGAGATCCCCGCGCCGCTCACCCCCCGCCCCGGCACCCGGGCGATTGTGGATCTGGTAAAGAAAGTCCACCGTCTCCCTTAAAGCCTGGAATTACGGTTATGGCGTGGGGAGAACCACTATCTCCATTTTGCTGATCCGCTCGAAGGTCTTTTTTTGCTGGCGGATAGGCCAGATCTCGTACAGCAGGACGGTAACCGGCTCCCACATCGCTACCCAGCCGATGATCAGGAGTGCGTCGGCAAAGAGCACGCCAAGGATATGGTTGCTAATGGCGGAGATCAGCTGGCGGAAAACTAGTGCAATTAACAAAAACGAGAGCCCGACAACAAGGGCGCTCCTGCCATACCTGAACCGTGCCCGGAACTTCCGGTCTGCCACCAGCATCTTGTACTGAAAATGGTTGTGGATGGCAGGAGCGACCTGCTGTGCCCTGTCGGTTTTTACAAGTTCCGGCGGCAGATGGATGACAATTTTGAACCGGGTTTTTGCCGGGAAATCGTTCACGGTATCGACAATGTAGTGCTCAGCAGCACTGTCGAGTTCCTTTTCATGGAACGGTGCGGCATCAAATAAATTGAAGAGCTGGCCGACCGAGGAGAGTTTGATCTCGATGAGGACCTTGCCGTCGACTTTCTTATAGAGAGATTCAATGTCTGCCATGGGCCCGAATCACCATGT
>CAZMCL010000140.1:0-5315 GCA_964564375.1 uncultured Methanoregula sp.
GTACTGCCTGCATGGGGGAGAGTGGTATAAGCCGAAGTGCCCGGGAACGGATAGGCCAGAAAAGCAAATCCGCCGTCCGGGGTCCTGCACACCGGGTCGACTGCAGGAAGGGACCGCGTACCGGAAATGTTCCCGTCTTTATCTATTGTCAGCAGGTCCGATTCCATGTACATTACCAGGTCCTTGTCCTTCTTTGAGTCCCAGTAGGTATAAACGACCTCAATATCCCCCCGGGAATTCTCATTCAGGGAGGTAATTTTTCCTCTGTCACTGCTGCCGACAGGCCGGTTCCA
Source organism: uncultured Methanoregula sp. (assembly GCA_964564375.1). Lineage (GTDB taxonomy): Archaea > Halobacteriota > Methanomicrobia > Methanomicrobiales > Methanospirillaceae > Methanoregula. Next base: position 294 of record CAZMCL010000140.1, read on the forward strand.
GATCGGGGTCCCGTTGTTGTCGATGCGGTAAACGGATACCACCATATCTGGCACACCGCTCTGGTACATGAAAAAACCGCCGTCCGCTGCCTGAAAGATGGATGCCGACGGGATTTGCGGGTCCCACACAACCGTCCCATTCCCGTCAATGAGGAGAGTGCGGGTTCCGGCCAGTGCAAACCGGTCATCACCGGCCGGGATGATGGCGTGGAATGCAGAATTGAATGTCCGGTTCCATACAGTGCGCCCATCGGCATCGATCTTCACGATCTCGCCGGAGTCAAAGTTATTGATACTAATCGCAGCAACAAAACCGCCATCGTCAGCACCGGCTATCGCAACCGAGTATATGCCTGATGGTTCCAGGATCCGGTCCCATAAAATCCTGCCGGAACTGTCCAGCCGGACAACCCTTGGACTCGCTGAGAACCCGTAATCGTCATCAATCCAGCCGGCTACGGCATACCCGCCATCCGGCGTTTCGATGATATCTGTCGCATAGTCGTTTTTACCGGTGTCTATCGTGGTGCTCCAGGCGTTTCCACCATGGGAATCGTATTTGTTCACCACGATATCGGTCGCGGGGTACCGGTGATCTGCGATACACCCGGTTATCGCGAGGCATAGGCATACGAGGATGAGCAGGAGCGGGGCCGAAAAAACTGATACGGCGGACTTCATTATATAATTGTTCTGAATATTTTCTGTTAATACTATCGGAATATCAGGATAATATTTGCGAGCGGCGGTTAATCCAGTGGGGAGTGATATGCTGTGGAGGAGGGAGACGAGAAGATAATAATCGCGATTATCTCTCCCGCACCCGGCTAAGAAGTACAGCGATGACAAGGATCGCCAGGGACGACACCCCAAAACCCGGCGACCGGGCGGCTGCCGTAGCAGGCGGGGAGGGGGGCGATCCCTGCACCATGGTGCCGGGCATGGCTGCCGGTACGGGTGACGGTAACGCGAAGACAACAGGATCAAGCGTGAACACCGAGATCTCCTGCACGGGGTTGTCATACTGGATGTCCCGTTTATCCGGGGCGATGTGGGCGAGGTCCATATAGATAATCCGGTTTCCTGAAACTGCCGGCCCGAACATGCCGAAAACATCCTTAAGGACCTGGTATCTCCTGCCCGTGGAAAGGTCGTACATCACCAGCCGGCTGCTCTCGTTATTTGGATCATAGGACCGCATAGACGGCCATTCCATCCAGACAATACGGTCCCCCTAAATATCCGTGGCATCTTCCTCGTATATCCCGGAGGCGATTGCCGTTTCCGTACCGGTTGAGAGATCGTACAGGTACACGTCCCAGTTCCCGGCCCGGCGGTATGGTTGCTGATGCCAGAAGTGCTGACCCCGGGCGCGATCTCGTCTGTTGCCACAGCGGCACCGCAGCATACTGCCAGCACAAGGGCCGGTAAAAGGCAGAGCAGCCATCCCCGGTCCACGGCCCGTAATCTCACACCCACCTCCGCACCCTCCGCGTATACTCCCGGTACTCCTCACCAAATATTTCCTCCAGCCTCCGCTCCTCATCAGGAATGAACAGCACTTCAATAATCACTATGAACAAAACTGGAAATACGAAGGGCACAAGGGTCCCCATCAGCACGGCGCTGCCAAAGAGCATAGATGCCATGGCAAGATATACCGGATGCCGGCTGATACGGAACGGGCCGGTGGTGATCAGGACTGCCGGGGATTCGTACGGCGATAGCGTTGTCCGGTTCCGCAGGAAGAGGGCGCGGGCCCGGAAGGCCAGGAACAGGCCGGCCACGATGATGAGTATTCCGGACCAGGTGAAGGGAGGATAAAGAAGGACCTGGACCGGGAAGACGAAATGGGACAGGATGGAGAAGATGAGCAGGAGGAGAAAATATCCCTGCCCGTCAGCAATTGATCTCGCTTTATCCCGTAGTCCCATTGCCATTATGGAGATATCACCCTGCAGAACGATTATCGTTCCTCATTTGTCACGGCCATACTTTCTCTTAAGGTACCGGCCCATCCGGTTTACCCGTCACAATTCACCGGCTTTTACGAAAAGTCTCCTCCCCCAGCAACCCCGCCATCATCCCGCCGATAACATAATTCACCCGTCGCATCCGGTCCTGTATCCGGACCCAGGAGTCTTCAACCACATATTCGGAGAAGAACGGGATGTCGCAGTACACGAGCAGCCGCCCATCGTCCTCTTTCGTGACACACCATCCAACCGACCAGATATGATCTTCGATGACCGGGTTATCTAAAGACGGCTTGATCAACGCTGCAACTGCCGGGTCCGATAAGTACGCAACGGGTTTTCCATCAATCATTCCCACCCGCAACTCGGCCAATTCCTTTCGCCGCGTATCGAGCGTGACGAGCAGTTCGTCCCGCAGGGAGAGCGTGAGGTCGTCCTCCGATGTGGAACAGATCGCATCGGCCCTGTCGAGATAGCGATCGATCGCGGGAATCCTGGTGCGGAAATTGTCGAGGACTTCTGCAGTGATTTTCATCGCGAGACGATCATCCGGCCGCGCCGGGTCCGGTACCGCTTTCACGGTGACCGAAACAAGATCAATAATCCCATGCTGCATGAGTTCGTCTTTCGCCTCCGGGCACAGGACTTCAAGAAGATTCCTGAAGTTCTCCTCCACGGGTACGGTTTCATCCTTTTCAGAAATTTTTTTCTCAGTATTGCATTCGCTCATAACGGATTCATCTCCTCACTTTTTTTCTTACGCTGTACGTTTCTGCGCTCCACGGCTCCGGCCGGGCCAGGCCTTGCCGGGCATTCGGGCATCCCCCTATCAAGCGTTTTCCCGGACCGGCTCTCCAGAACATCACTCTGGCACTCACTGGATACGGCCTCCTGTCGGCCCTTCCGGAGGCCTCCTGCTGTATCGTTGCAGTTCGTGGATATTTCCGGACCAATAGAGCAGACATTACAGCCAATACAGGCCTGAAATGGCCGTTCCCCGAAAACAGGGTGCTGTTTTTTGTCGAGACCTTGCCAAAAAGGCCCCAAAAAGGGGTAATCAGAGGTTGAAATGACCCCGGTTGACCTCATGCCGGATCCCTCCCCGAAACCCAGCCCCATGCAGGGCTTTTCAGGACTTCACGCCCTGTATCGTTGCAGTTCGTGGATATTTCGAAGCCTATAGAGCCCATCGGATCGCCCATCAGGGCCTGAAATCGCCGCTTTCCGGAATCAGGGTGCTGTTTTTTGTCGATACCTTGCCAAAAAGGCTCCAAAAATGGGTAAACGGAGGCTGAAATGGCCTCTGTTGACCTCATCTCAGGTCACCCCCATTCCTGAAGATCCATCCGGTGATCCCGGGGCCCCATCCCTGGACTCATCTTCCTGTGCGAGCCGAGGATTATCCGGAGTTGCCGGAGATTTTTCCGGGACCGGTTTTTCCGCCCCGGAATTTTTTCCCGTATCGGCCGGGCCGGCCGCTGCCGGATTTTTACCCGGCTGTTTTTTCCCGGAGGGCCGTTTCGTTTTCGTTCCCGGTCCACCGGCATCCAGAATCTTTCTCAGTTCGCTGCTCTCCGCTGTATCCACTCCTTTGCCTGCCAACCGTGCCGTGTTCCGTTTCGCCAGCCAGCGGAGGATCGGGCTGCGGTTGTCAGCAGTTCCGGGAACTGATGGCCCGGGAGCAGCCGCCCCCTGCAATGCCGGTGTTTCATTCCCGGAGGGAGGAGACCCGGCTGCGACCGGTTTCACCTGGTCCAGCGGCGTGCCGTAAAGGTCGACCTCTAGGAGCCCGGCATCCCTGATCCGGAAGTGGCGCAGGGTGCCGTACCGGGAGTAGAGCCAGAGTTCGCAGGAGACAGGGCCATTACGGGGAACGAGGCGGAGGCCGGTGATCACTTCCGCAAACTCTGCTTCAATCTCGGCTATGCTGGCAAAGAGCTTCCGGGCAAACCGGACGCCGACCAGAACGAACACACCGTTGCCGGTGATGAGAAACTCGCCAAGGTTCAGGAGCGACCGGATGAAGACCATCACGTGGCCCCTCTGGAGCGCAACCGGGACCGCGAGCTCGATCCCCCGGGGCATAACCGGTCCCCGCTTCATGTGGCACTCCCAGTGCGGGAGCCTCCTGCACGTACCCTGATCCCCGCGGACGGGGATTCTTTCAGGTCTGTAATCTTCCTGCTGTTCTTTCCGTGTACCATCTTGCTTTTCATCAGTTACTGTTCTCCAGACCTCATATTCCAGGCGAGGTTCCCGTACTCCCCACGGACGCCGGCCCGGGCAGCGGATCCCCTGGCTAGGTGACCATGCCGGAACAATCCCGCAGCGCTAAAGCGCAACTGCCGGACCGGCGTTCATCGACGCAGGGCCGCGATCAGAGCGGATGCCGGCACTTCATCCGGGAGTCTTCCGCACCGCAGTCGCGGCTCACTGTAACCTTTCCCACGATGCCGGGTAGGTACAACCAGTACCGGGTAACTGCCGCACCGGACGCCGCATCAGGGAGCGGGGTCCGGGCCATCTTCCCCCTTCATGAGGAAGTGCCCGGGCCGCATCATCCCTGCCGACGGAGGTGTGCAGGTTTCATGTGGCATTGTGATTATCTAACGAAAGATATTGGATTTCAAATACTAATTGGTCGATTTGTCTGACAGCGGGGATTTCTGGGATTTGTGACAGACGGGAAGCGGGCGGGTGGCTGATGCGGGTGGGTGTGGAGCGCGGATTTTCTAAAAAATGAATTTTATCATCCACCCCCACCTCCCTTATCACCCCCGCCAACCAATCCTCCGGTACAACCAATGCTCCGCACCAGCTACTTCGCCAGAAGCGCCCGGGAATCCGGCGCTGTCTCCATCGCCCGCTTCCCCCCGAAATGGTACGCCGGCGCCCGCACATTTTCCCTCGCCCCCGCACCCGACATGCTGAAGATCGGCGACTGGGACGAATTCCGGCAGCGCTACCGGGACGAGGTCCTCGCCACCCTCGACCCGGACGCGGTGATTCGCGATCTCGAAGCCCTCGTGCCGGGCCAGGATATCAC
>CAZMCL010000141.1:0-5292 GCA_964564375.1 uncultured Methanoregula sp.
TCAACTTCCTGGAGCATGATGTGGAGGTGCAGACCTACCTGCGGATGGGGAATATAATGGCGGTCAGAAGGCCTCTTCCTTGAGCGCCCACGCTATTTAAACTATCCTACCGCCAATGGCAGACGAAATGACCGCAACGCACACCACGGGCCGGATCCTGGATGTCGGGATCGGTCCGCCGAATACAGGGCAGGAGAAGCAGAGAGAAACCCATTTTCCGCAAAGCATGAAGATCCTCTGGAAGTATTTGAAGCCGCAGAAATGGCTCATCGCGCTCGCGCTCAGTCTGGCCGGGATCAGTCAGATACTGAACCTCGTTGATCCGATTATTTTTGGTAAGATCATCGATGACTACGCCTTGAATACGGGCAACCTGACGGAAGAAGCATTGGTCCAGGGGGTGCTGTTCTGGTTGGGTATCGCCATCGCGATCGCAGTGTTTGCACGAATCGCAAAAGCGTTGCAGGATTATTGCACTCGACTGGCGGTACATAAGTTCGGGATGCAGATATTCAATGACGGATTGAAGCAGACGCTTCGTTTGCCCTATGACGAGTTCGAGGAGCAACGGAGCGGTGAGACGTTATCACTATTGCAGAAAGTGAGGACTGATACCCAGATGTTCATTACTTCTTCCATCACTGTGCTCTTCTCTACCATCGTGGGTCTTGGGTTTCTCATCGGGTATTCCATTACGAAGAATTGGCTGCTGATACCTGTTTTTGTCGTTGGTATTGCCGTATTTGGATCGCTTACCGGACTACTAAGTAAAGAGATCAAGACGACGCAAAGAGCGATCAATCGCGAAACGTATAAAATGTCCGGGGTGATCACAGAATCACTCCGCAACATTGAGCTCGTTAAAAGTCTCGGGCTGACCTTCCCCGAGATTCGGCGATTACGGGACCAGAATTTGAAGATCTTCAATCTAGAGATGAAGAAAGTCAAACGGGTTCGTACGCTGACCTTCCTCCAGGGAACCACCATGAGCATCCTGAAGCACTCCATATTGTTCATCCTGCTCTGGTTAATATTCCACAAAGTACTCACAACCGGCGAATTGATCTCTATGCAGTTCATTTCCACGGCCATTTTCGGGCCGATGCAGGATCTCGGTACGATTATACTCAGTTATCGCGAGGTGGAAGCGTCCGTGCATACGTTTGATCGCTTGATGCAGAAACCAATTGAACGTAGTCCGGAAAATCCGATCGTGATCGATGCGCTGCATGATATCCGGTTTGAGCAGGTCGTTTTCCGTCATAAGACTGCACGGTGTAATGCCATCGATGGTATCTCGTTCCAGGTGAAGATCGGCGAGACGATCGCTTTTGCCGGGCCTTCCGGATCAGGCAAGTCAACGCTGGTGAAACTCCTGCTCGGGCTCTACCGTCCGATCAGCGGCGAGATCTATTTCAACGGGTATCCCGCTTCAAAGATCAGATATAATCCGTTACGACGCCAGATCGGGTTCGTGGCACAGGATCCTCAGTTGTTCGCGGGTACCATTCGTGAGAATCTGCTCTTTGTCAAGCCCGATGCGACCGATGCGGAGATGCTGGATGCATTGCACCGGGCTGCGTGTGATGAGCTCCTGAATCGTTCTGCTCAGGGTTTAGATTCTGTCATCGGCGAGGGGGGTATTAAGTTGTCCGGCGGTGAGAAGCAGCGTATCTCGATTGCCCGAGCGCTATTGCGCCAGCCCCGGCTCTTGCTCTTTGATGAAGCGACGTCTTCGCTCGACTCACTAACTGAGAAGGATATCACGAATACCATCAGGGATATCTCAATGAGCAGGAATCAGATCTCTATAATCATCGCGCACCGGCTGTCAACGATACTGCACGCTGATGTGATCTATGTGCTGGAGAAGGGTAAAATCGTTGAGACCGGGTCTCATGAGCGTCTGCTTGAACAAAAGGGATTGTATTACGCACTCTGGCGGCAGCAGATTGGTGAACGCAGAAACGTTTCGGATTAACCGTTCACTCCGCAAAAGCACTCAATGATCTGGCCTTTGTCAGGAGGGACATCCATCACCGGTGAAGAAGACTGGCGGAAAATATGAGGATTACATTTATAAAACCCGGTGAGCTCATAGTACTTGTTTCCCATGGACATTGAGAAACTGGGCGCATTCTACCTGGGAAAAGAGTACAGCTTGGCAGATCGCCAGCTGCTCGACCGGCTCGTCATGTACGATTCGCGCGACCTTACCACCCATGCCATCTGTATCGGGATGACCGGGAGCGGTAAGACCGGGCTCTGCGTGGGGCTCCTCGAAGAAGCTGCTATCGATGGCGTGCCCGCGATCATCATCGATCCCAAGGGGGATATCACCAACCGGCTGCTCATGTTCCCCGACCTTGCGCCGGCTGATTTCCTACCCTGGATCAACCCGGATGATGCACGAAGGAAGGGAATGACTCCCGAAGGATATGCCGCACAACAGGCAGAATCATGGAAGAGCGGTCTCTCACTATGGGGCCAGGACGGGGCACGGATCCGAACCCTGCGCGACGCTGCTGATGTGGTGGTTTATACCCCCGGGAGTGACGCGGGCATCCCGGTCTCTATCCTCCAGTCCTTTGCCGTACCCGCTCTCAGCTGGGAGACGGACGCCGAACTGCTCCGGGAGAAGATCTCCGGCACCGTGACGGCTCTCCTCGGCCTGATTAAAGTGGCCGCGGACCCGCTCAGTTCACGGGAGCATATCCTCCTCTCCTCACTCTTTGAATACTTCTGGCGGAATGGCAAAGATCTCGATATGGTCACGCTGATCCAGGCGATCCAGAACCCGCCCCTCAAACAGGTCGGGGCCTTTGATATCGAGACCTTCTTCCCGGCAAAAGAGCGGTTCCCCCTCGCTGTGCGGCTGAATCATATCATCGCTGCGCCCGCATTCCGTTCATGGATGAACGGGCAGCCGCTGGATATCACGGGATTCCTCTCCACAAAAGAGGGAAAACCACGCCACTCGATCTTTTATATCGCACACCTGAACGATGACGAGCGGATGTTCTTTGTCACGCTCCTCCTGTACCAGGTCCTCTCATGGGTCCGATCCCAGAGCGGGACAACCAGTCTCCGCGCCCTCCTCTACATGGATGAGATTTTCGGTTTCTTCCCGCCGGTTGCAAATCCGCCAAGCAAAGAACCAATGCTCACCCTTTTAAAACAGGCACGGGCGTTCGGTCTCGGGGTGGTGCTGACGACCCAGAACCCGGTCGACCTCGATTACAAGGGACTGGCCAACACCGGTACCTGGTTCATCGGAAGGCTCCAGACCGTGCAGGACCGCGACCGGGTCCTCGACGGGCTTGAAGGGGCCGTCCAGGGGAGCACATTCTCCCGGGCTGCACTCTCCGATACCCTCTCATCGCTTGACAACCGTGTTTTTCTCCTGCATAACGTGCATGAGAACGCCCCGGTGATCTTCCAGACCCGGTGGGCAATGAGTTATCTCCGGGGGCCGCTCAGCCGTGAGCAGGTCCGTGTCCTGATGAAAGGCAGAAAACCGGACTCCATGGCATCCGGAACACCTGAACAGGCTGCAGCCCCCCAGGTAGCTCCTGCAGAACCTGCCGGTGATACCACCCCGCTTCCTCCCGTCCTCCCTCCCGATATCCCGCAGCGCTACCTCCCGGTTCGGGTCAGCCGGGAGACCGCAGAATCGGGCGCCCTTCAGAGCAGGGGCGGGAAGATACAGCAAGCGGTAATCCGTTACGAACCGGCGGTGTTCGCTGCCGGCCGAATCCATTACACGAGCACTAAAATGGAGCAGGACGCGGAGAGGGAATTCTCACTCCTCGCACCATTCTCCTCCGGAGGTGCCGTTGCATGGGAGGGTGCCCTGCCGTATACAGGAGCCCCAGGTGAGATTTCCTTATCACCTTCGTCCAATGCCCGATTTTCCGTGACGGCAGAGACCATTCGTGCCCTGAAAAAATTATCTTCTGAAAAACAGGCTCTTGTGAACTCCCTCGTTCATTCGCAGGAACTGAAACTCCTTTCCTGTCCTGCCGTAAAACTCATTTCAAAGCCGGGAGAACTGGAGAACGAGTTCCTCCTCCGGGTCCGCCTTGCCACGCGGGAGCGGAGGGATGCCGAGGTAGACACCCTCCGGAAACGATATGAAAGGAAGGTTGAGAAGCTGGAGGACCGGCTCCGAAAAGCCGAGATGACCGTGGACCGGAAACAGGCCGATGCCGAGGCACGGAAGCGAGAGGCGATGCTCTCCGCCGGAGAATCGGTCCTCGGAGTTCTCATTGGACGAAAGAGCATCCGGTTCGGGTCAACTGCTGCAAGTAAGTACCGGCAGAGCAGTTCTGCCGGGATGAGTGCAAAGGAGGCAGAAGAGAATGCCCATGCCCTTGCAGAGGAGATCAGGGAGCTGAAGGAAGAGTTTGAGAAGGAGGCCGCGGTAATCACGGCCCGCTGGGAGAACGCAGTGAAGGAGATAGGGGAGATTGTTGTGAAGCCCAAAAAGACCGGGATTGTGATCTTGTCATTCTTCCTTGTCTGGGTACCCAGCTGGCAGGTGGTCATCAGCGAGGGTGCAGGGAACACCAGAACCGAGAGGATCAATGCATCAAGGTGACAGTATAACGAATCTCCTTGATTGAATACCCGTAATCACACCCCCCCCCACTTCACGCTTTTTCATCTGAACGATGCACCGCACTCACCGAATTAGGTTAGGTAAGATAACATCATCATCCTCGTCCCGTAAAATGCACCCCAAGCCTGTTACACCGTCCAGGTTAATCCCTGTGAGTTCTCTGCGTCCGTGGTTCTCTACGTTGAGCTCTCCAGAGCCGCGCGAACGGGTGACGCTCGCGGGATAGAAGAAGATAGTACCACCGATCCGACCACGCAGAAGCATGCCGGTAAGCTCATCATTTTAAGCACCCGCGCTCTACTACCTATCTAGTGCTATGGCGAAAACGGGTGTGGTGGTCTCGCAGGATCTCATTTACAGCTATCTGAAAGAGCCCCGTCTCAAGGCGCTCTTCAACTTCCTGGAGCATGATGTGGAGGTGCAGACCTACCTGCGGATGGGGAATATAATGGCGGTCAGAAGGCTGCACTATAATGATCACGGCCCCACACACTCCAGAATAGTCGCAGGAAGCGCCCTTGAGATCTTCAAGATCTTGAGCAGGACGATAACGCCCTCCTCCGTTGAGGAGGGCTTATATGCCGCAGAAGACGCCCGGCTCGTTGTGCTCTGCGGAGCGTACCTTCACGACATCGGCAATGCGATCCATCGAACGGCACACCACCTCCACG
>CAZMCL010000142.1:0-5256 GCA_964564375.1 uncultured Methanoregula sp.
CAGTGAACTGTCAGGACCGATGTTCACCGAGTGCATGGAACAGAAAGGGTTCCATATCTGGTCAGATATTGCTCTTGTAGAAATTATCGATCCGAAGACAGAGGAGCCGCTCGAAGCAGGTGAAAAGGGTGAACTTACCATCACCATCCTCCAGAAAGAGGCGCTGCCGATGATCCGGTATCGTATCGGGGATATCACCAGCATGGAAGACGATACCTGCGCCTGCGGGAGGACACATCCCCGGATCCAGCGGATCCAGGGGAGGGTTGATGATATGCTCATCATCAGGGGCATCAATGTCTTCCCGTCCCAGATTGAGTATGGTCTCATGGCAATCCCCGAAGTCGGACAGCACTTCCAGATCGTTGTTGACCGGAAGGGTGCCCTTGATGATCTTCTCGTGCGGGTTGAACTCACCAAAGAGTCATTCAGTGACAAGATCAATGATCTTATGCAGGTACGGCAGAGCGTTGAACACCGGCTCAGGAGTTCCCTTAATGTCAATGTAAATGTTGAACTTGTGGAACCCGGATCCTTACCCAGGTTTGAGGGTAAATCGAAGAAAGTGATCGATAAGAGGTCGTTATAGATGGATACAAAAAAATTTGTTATCAGGCAGATCTCGGTATTCTCTGAGAACCGCCCGGGCAGGCTTGCTGCCATTGCCCATGCACTGGGTGAAGAAAAAATCAACATCCTTGCGTTCAGCATTGCAGAGGCCAATGGTTTTGGTGTGGTACGGGCACTTGTAGATTTCCCGGAAAAGGCCTATGACATCCTCCAGTCGCTCGGTTTTAACGTTGCCTACACGGATGTGATTGCGGTCAAGATGAAAGACCAGCCCGGCGGACTTTATGATGTTGCTAAGATCCTGGGCGACTCAGGGATCAACATCGAATATTCCTATGCCTATTCCGGCAAAGAAGGGGCAGTGCTCATCCTCCGTGTGGACCAGATTGAGGATGCAATAATTAAAATCAAGAACTCTGGCGCGACGTTACTGGAACGTTCGGTGTTCCACTAAAACCGGCATCACTTTTTTTCCCATTTGATGAGTTCTGCAACCTGTGACAGGGTGCTGCCTCGACGGATCTCTTCCCGGATCCGTTCTTCGTTCTTTCTCACTTCAAGCGCCCTGCGGGCAATCTCCATAGCCCGTTCAGCTGGAATCACCACCACGCCACTCTCATCGCCAATAATCCAGTCACCCGGTTTTACAGTCTGGCCACAGCACTGGATTTCTGAATTGATCTCGCCCATTCCTTTTGGCTCCCCGGCATTGGGAACGATGGCTTTGGCAAACAGGGGAAATTTCATTGCACGGATATCATCAACATCCCGGACAGCCCCGTCAATGACAACCCCGGGGATCTCCTTTTTTACGCAGCTCAGGGTTGCGAGCTCTCCCCAGGGAGCGATATGGATCCCGCCGTCATTATTAATGACAAGAACATCATTCTTGCTGGCAACATCGATCGCTTCAACGGGTTTTGCCCAATCCCCGGCAAAGGTCTGGACCGTGACGGCCTTCCCGACCATTTTGACATTCCCGCAGACAGAAAAGATACCGGACATGGACCCTTTCCGGTGCATTGCATCGGTCACGTTGGGGGCAGAAACCTGCATGAGCAGCGATCGGATCTCCTCGTCAACAGGTTTTTTATCCCTTGCCTTGTTGGAGGGGGTGTCCATTTCATTGCGGATCTTTCTGGCAGACCCGGTCACATCAGCAGAGCGGGCTATCCACCCACCTACGATGACAATGTCCGCACCCATTTTTACCGCAACCCCCGCCTGTTCTGCATCAATACCACCGGCCACGGCAAGAAGAGCCGTGTTGCGGGATGACAGAGTTTGCAGGTGTTCGAGCGAGTCTCTTCCTGTCATCTGCTGGTCGATACCCGTATGGGCACAGATTATATCAACCCCAAGCGATTCCAGCTGTTTTGCCCGGGACACGGGATCAGGTACATTGATCAGGTCGGCCATGATGCGGATGCCGTATTTCCGGGCAGACCTGACAGCCTCAGCAATCACGGAGTCATCGGCATCAGCAAGGATACAGACGACATCTGCCCCGGCTTTTGCCGCCATCTCCACTTCCATTGCACCGGTATCCGCAGTTTTCATATCGGCAACAACCGTGCAGTCTGGAAAACGCTCGCGAAGGGCACGTATGGCCTGCATGCCTTCACTTTTTATCAGCGGAGTTCCCGCTTCTATCCAGTCCGCACCCCCAAGCACGGCTTCATGTGCAATCTGCAGGGCCCGGGGTAAATCGAGGATATCCAATGCCACTTGCAGGATTGCTTTTTTCATGATCAATGATGTGAATGGCAGGATGCTTAATGATTACGAGGGGGGCGGTTTTTCATCTGAAAAATGGGAACTGCCATAGGTTCATTCGTGAATATCGCGGGTTTTGTGTGATGTTGCGTAATCCTCCGGTATGCAACCGCTATAGCAGTAAAAAATCGAGTGCAAATTGGAAAATCTCGAAAATTTTTTAGTAAACTCAATATTATTGTTGGGGGAGGGAGGCACATATTTATATAATAATGCTAGCTAATGAATCTCCATACATTGTGAGAATGCCTCTATTAAAATTATTTTCATCTATACCGGGGAGATGTTACACAATGAATGATAAAAACCAGAATTCGGGGGCGGTCTCCGACGTCGTATCTGTTATTCTGATAATTGCGCTGATCGTAGTTCTCGCGGCAGTTGTGTACGCATTGTTGTTTGGATCGCTGTCGCTGAAACAAACATCACAGGTCGCTGCAACAGCAGGAACGGTAAACGTTCCAATTGATACAACAACAGCAATTCCGATAATGTATGCCCAGCCTCAAGCCGGGGAAAATTATTACCTTCTCGGTCAGTCTGGCATTCCATCCGGATCTCCGGTTGTATTTTTTACGCTGCGTGACCCATCCGGCACCGGTTACCAGACAACCCAGACAATCACATCCCCAAACGCGAACCAGTACGGGACTCCATTGTACATCTACAAAAAAGACAACAAATATTATGTAACAGATTCTCGCGATACGCTCATATCAAACCCTAGCGATATAGACCCATTTTCTCCACGGGGTGAATGGACAGTCACCATGTATGATGACTATGCAGATGTGCCTTTGACCGAGATGAAAGTAAGAATCGGTGGCGATAGTCCGTTATTTAATCCGCTGGGTGGATCCATGACATGGACCGATACCGGGTATTTTATCAACAAAACCGGCTTCCTGGTTCCGTTTACGAATTACAATGTAGGCAACCTCACCGGACCGGGAGGATTAAAGGCTTATTCTTTCAATGGCGTCAACTCGTACATCCAGGGAGAGGATAACCCGGATGTCACATTCACCGGAGATATGAGCCTTTCCCTTTGGCTGCAGCCAACTGCGGTAGGAACAAACGGGTATCATGAGATCCTTGGGAAAGGGAGCAACGGGGATGTGAATGACAATTACGATCTGTTCATTATCGACAAGCACCTCTGGTTCGAATGGACCGACAAAGGTTCCGGTCAGATGTACCACGTTATGACCGATGCACCGGTCGCATGGGGCAGTCCGCCAAACTGGAATTATCTTACGGTCAATGTCAATTCAGGTACGCCAAGTATCCATTTCGCAGGAGCTGAGCAGCCGATATCCTACTACCAGGGGAATACAATCGGCACTGCCGCACTTCCAGCACCGGTTACGGTCAATCTGAAGGAGGATAATAATCCGGTAACCATCGGGAAGCAGAACTATGCCGGTAATGAAATGTATTACACAGGTAATATGAGTGAAGTCACGTTTTACAACAGGGCATTAGGTGCCACTGAGATCACGAACAACATGAATACGTATCAAACCTAATTTTTTTTAACATTATACATTAAAACAAAAGATGGGTTATTCTGTCTTGAATCCCTCATAAAAAACAACGTGTTTCATCTCTTTCTTCTTCGCAATGGAAATCTCTGCCGGGTTTCCTGCAGCAACAAGACTCACAAGGGTGTACTTTTCTGGAACATCCAGCATTTTCCTTATCGAGTCCCCATAGGGCTTCTTATCACCGGCAACCCAGCACGAGCTGATCCCGTGCGCCTGTAATGCAAGGATCAGGTTCTCCGTTGCCGCACAGCAATCCTCAAGATAATAGGTCTCCTTTTTTTCCCCAAAAATTGCGAAACACACGGCACATTCACCAATAAACTTCCCATGTTCCGTAAGCCCGGCGATTTTCTGGAGTGTGTCTTTGTTTTTAACGACACCAAAGAGCCAGGGCTGGATATTCATTGCCGTGGGTGCCTGTGCTGCACATTCAAGGGCATCGCGGATGGCCAGTTCATCTGCCGGATCAGGCTTGAATTTCCTGACACTGTGACGCGATTTGATGATCGTTGTTACTATGTTCATACACCGGATTGGGAAACTGAAATAATAAAAGGTTGTGATAAAAGAGATCAGTCTTTCCGGCAATACATCATCAATGCAAGGAGCATTGCAATTCCCGCAGCAATTCCTTCAAAGCCGGGGGTTTTTGTCGGGGACGGGGTTGAGACTGCTGTTGCTGGAGGCGGAGTTTCTGTTTGTGTGACAGGAGCTTGTGTCGTGATTGTTGTGACCGACGGTATCGCAACGGTGGGAGTTGATGTCACAGAAACCGGTGTTGTTATCGCTGTTACAGCAGCAGTTGTTCCCTGCGTTGCCGTGGTCGCAGGATAATTGCCGGTGATGAGCGGATTGTGGTCCTGGTTTTGCACGCCCACTTTCTGGCTTACCGTCTTTCCGGCCTGGTTGTAATTATCTTTCATGGAATTGACATTGCATTCAGCCCAGATCGTATAAGTCCCGGGAGAGTAGAAGGACCGCTGACCGGTATCCCAGATAGATGCCGTGTAGAATGGTGTCGTTGTTACGGGGATATCAACAATTGATGTTGCCGTCCCCGCACTGTTGACAAGAGAGGAGAAGGTTCCCCCGCTGGGATCCTGGACTCTAATGGTGATGGGGACTGATGTCATACCACTGCGCTGGCCTATTGTGACAAGGTTGGTGTCAATCCGGAACCGGAGCTCGTCATCGGTCGGTACCCACTTGTCGGTCACATCGACGCTGACGGTCGTATCTTCAATACGGATTTCGAGATTGGGATCCATAACATTGAATGCAGTCCCGTTTGCTTTTCCCGCGGGGTTAAGGTGATACCATGACCCGGTAAATGAACCAAATGTACTTGGGGTGATGGAGAAAC
>CAZMCL010000143.1:0-5126 GCA_964564375.1 uncultured Methanoregula sp.
TGACCGGGACGATATCTATGAAGTGGTTGTCGCTGGTAACACGGTCATGACTCATATGCTCCTTGGAATCGATCCGGCCTACATGATCGCCGAACCCTATGTCCCGGTCGTGCGCCGTGCCCTTTCTGTAGCAGCAAGCCGGATCGGCATTACCTGTAATTCAAACGGGGGTCTTTTTGCGTTTCCGGCTGTCAGCGATTTCATTGGTGGCGATATCATTGCCGACATTCTTGCGTGCGGCATGGCAGAACGCGATGAGATCTCGCTTCTTATCGATATCGGAACAAACTTTGAAGTCGTGCTGGGGAATAAAGAATGGATGTTCTCGTGCGCCGGTGCAGCCGGTCCGGCCCTGGAAGGTGGCGAGGTACTCTTTGGGATGCGGGCAAATCCCGGGGCAATCGAGAAGATCACGATCGAAGCCGGCACGCTCAACCCGAAATTTTCAACCATCAACAATATCAAACCCCGTGGTATCTGCGGTTCCGGTCTCATCGATCTCCTCGCAGACCTGCTCGAAACCTGCGTAATAGACCGGACCGGGCGCATCAATACCGAAATCGATAACCCGCGCATCCGCAAAACCGGTCATTTCCCGGAATATGTCATCGTATGGGCAAAGGAGACCGAAATCGGAAAGGACATTGTTATTACAGAAAACGATATCAAGAACCTTATCATGAGCAAAGCTTCGATACATGCAGCCTGCGTCACGCTCATGAAGGAAGCAGGGATCTCCCGCCATGAGATTTCAACCATCTTTTTTGCCGGTGCGTTCGGGAACTA
The DNA here is from genome assembly GCA_964564375.1 of uncultured Methanoregula sp. Lineage (GTDB taxonomy): Archaea > Halobacteriota > Methanomicrobia > Methanomicrobiales > Methanospirillaceae > Methanoregula. Next base: position 787 of record CAZMCL010000143.1, read on the forward strand.
CCTTGACAAGAAGAATGCAACAACCATCGGCCTTATTCCTGAAATTGAATTCAACCAGATCCGGAATCTGGGGAACGGAGCTGTTGTGGGCGCAAATATCGCTCTTGTCAACCGGCGGGTACGAAAACAGCTTGACGAGATTGCCCATAAAATCGGCTATATCGAGCTCAATGCCGAGAACTCCTTCATGGATGAGTATACGTCGAGCACGTTCCTTCCGCACACGGACCTCACGCTCTTCCCCGAAGTCCAGAAGATGCTTGAGACCTGCCGGCTCAGGAAGGAGTGATTAGCATGGCAAAAATGATCCCCCCGCCCCATTCTTTAGCAACCGGTATTGGCGGCCTTCCCCATACAGATCCCGTGCAGGCCTGCGATGATGTTCTTTCAATATTTTCGGAATTTCCCTACATACCAACCCTGCCAAACCGGGCCCTGCTTGAGGGTATTGTCTTTAACGACTCCGAGCAGCTCCCGGGCAGGATAATACGTGAAGACCGGCTCCTTTTTGACAGCACCAAAGACCAGACTTCCGCAATGGAGAAGGTGTACATGGATTTTGTCGAAGGGGATTTTGCTTCCTATGGCTTTCATAAGGAATATGCTTCGGCTTTCATCGAGATGATGACCCGGAAGGTTCCCACGGCACAGGTGCTGAAGTGCCAGGTAACCGGCCCGGTTACCTTCGGTATGCAGGTAGTGGATGTAAACAAGCGCCCCATCTATTATGATGCGCAGCTTGCCGATGTCCTTTCGAAGATGATCGCACTCAAGGCCCGCTGGTGCGAGGAGGCGATGCGCAAGAACACCAGTGCGGTCGAGACGCTTGTTGTTCTCAATGAACCATACCTTGCATCGCTTGGTTCATCTGTGATTCCGGTAGACCAGGAGACGGTCAGGTCCGGCTGGTCTGATATCGCTTCCATGGTAACTGGCGGCCTTGGCGTTCACTGCTGCTCCAATACTGACTGGGAGTTCGTAATCAGCCTTGACCCGTCCGTCATCTCACTGGACGCCTATGCAACTGCAACAGAATTTTTACTCTATGCCGATACACTCGTCTCCTACATGGAACGCGGCGGGGTTATCGCATGGGGCATTGTTCCATCTGAACAAAAGATTTTTGCAACAGAGACGGTCGATTCCCTGTATGAGAAATATCTTGCCATCCGGACACAGCTCTGCACCCGGATGCCGGAAAAACTTTTCGATGCCCAGTCGCTTATCACTCCAAGCTGCGGGATACGCTTTGCTGACCGTGACGAATCGGTCAACATCATGAAAGCAACTGATGAGATCTCACGCCGCATCCGGCAAAAGGCCGGAGTTAAAACACCATGATTTCCAGACTGCCTCCCGCAAAGAGACCTTTTACCATTGCCGTTTCCGGAAAGGGCGGAACCGGAAAGACTACAACAAGCTCGCTCCTTGTCCGGGCATTCATTGATGCAAACGAGACTCCGGTCCTTGCCGTTGATGCCGACCCGAACGCCAACCTCCATGAGGCGCTGGGGGTTGCCGTTCACGAAACGCTTGGAAGCATGCGGGAAGAGGCATTTGGCCGAAACATCCCCCCGGGTATGAACCGGCATGATTATGTCCGGCTTCGCTTCCGGCAATCCCTGGTGGAATCGGAAGGCTTTGATCTCGTTGCCATGGGCCGGCCTGAGGGGAGTGGGTGTTACTGCTTTGCCAACGACCTCTTGTCCGAATGCATGAAAGACCTTGAACGAACATACCGGTTCATTGTTATCGATACTGAGGCGGGAATGGAGCATATCGCACGGGGAACCATTGGAGCGCCGGACCTGCTTCTTATCGTAAGTGACCCGGGAGCCCGCGGCCTCCGTACTATTGCCCGTATCCGCGAGATCGCAACACAGCTCGGGCTTCCCAAAGAGAAGATCAAGGTGGTTTTCAACCAGTACAAGAGTGGCACTGCACCGGTAGATATCGGGGATGAGGACCCCATAGTTATCATTCCGGATGATCCTGCTGTTGAGCAGGCCGACCTTGATGCAAAGCCGGTGTCCCTGATAACACCAGATAGTCCGGCACGAATCGCGGTTGGGATGCTGGCGGAAAAAATTATTGTGCTGGCAATGGACAATAGTGGGAGTGCCGACACAAAACCTTTGGAAATTCTGCCCTGGGAAAAAATTTAAAAGGCCTTATCAGATGAAAACTGCTGCAGCAAGTGTAGTTGTCCAGAGACCATCCTTGTTGCCTTCGGCCGACTGGCAGACATTCTTGGTCTTGATGATCCTGCCACTGGTTTTATAGATCTGTTCGCGTTCCTGCCATGCGGCGTTGACATCGAATTTGATACCCAGTGTCGTCGCAAGCATGGTTGCAGCAAGGTCCTCGGCATATTCGCCGGTCTTTTTTTCGGTCTCACCATAAGCATGGTGCTCGGAAAGATAGCCGTATTCTTCAGAATCACTGGGCAGGGCAAGACCAATGGCTGCTGAAACGAGCCGGTTTGGTTCATTGGTGTCATTACGGGCCATGACACAATAGGTAATTCCCCCGGGCATGAGGCATTTGAGCCCATCCTTCCGTGAAACGTGCTTACACTTGGGGGGAAAGATGCTGGATACGTAGACAAGATTGCATTTTTCTATGCCGGCTTTTCGCAGTGCCAGCTCGAACGAGGCCAACCGATCTTTGTGAACACCCACACCTTTGGTGAAGAAAATCTTGGTCGGAACATACATGAGTTCTATGTTAACCGTTCCGTTGTTAAAAATTTTGGTCAAAATAGGAAAAAACAAGAGCGGAATTAAAAAAAATACCGGATTTTTTAAGACATTTTAAAAAATCGCGCTCTCGCTTTTGAATTATCCTGCGTAACAGGTTTATTTATCATTCCGCGAGACCGCGGATGACAGAGAGCAGTTCCGGCATTTTATTGATGCAGAAATCAGCTTCGGGGCATTTGCGTTCCTGGGAGAACCGGTCACCATACCGGGCATACACCGTCCGGATGCCAAGGTCCCTCGCAGGCTTTATATCACGCCGGGGACTGTCGCCAACAACAATGGCCGAACCGGATGTTGCTTTCATCATATCAAGTGCGCAGAGAAATGGCTCCGGAGCGGGTTTCTTGATCATAACCATATCAAAGGTGACCATACCCTCGAAATGGGGTAAAAGGCCGGTCTTTTCAAGCCTGCGGGTAGCATCGCGCGAATGCGCGTCTGTTATGACCCCCATATGATATCCATGTTTCCTCAGTTCCCAAAGAGTTGAATCAACACCCTCATATGCAGCAACGGTATCGAGTTTCACCGTTTCATAAATGCGGCGGAGCCGGTGATAGTTACCCTCTTCTGGAATATTGTGATCGCCAAGATAATCCAGGATATTTTCATGGGATTCAAAGCCATGCCGGCCGCTCCTGAAATACTGCTCAAATAAGTGGTTTCCATCCGCTCGTCCGAGCGCCCCGACAACAGCAGTGCAGGCTGCGATCTGTGCTTCCACAAGGTCAAAGAGTGTGTTGTCCATATCGAATAAGATAGTATTGACCGGTACAATCATGTCTTAATACCTTTTGCTGCCGGATATCATGAGGGTTTAGGTGATGGTATATATTTTATACATCACCGGCGTAAATACTGGATTACACCAAATATGTCCCACAAAGGATAAAGGGAGGAATTTTTATCGCTGAACCGGTTATGGGCCCAATCATTGCAATTCTGATAGGCGCACTGCTTATAGCTTTTGGGGTTTATTTCGCGGCAACAGCTGCAACATGGATTGGAATTGTGATAAGCATTGGAGGCGTAGCCACGATCCTTGTCGGACTGGTCATGCTGGTGGATCTTGCCAAAGGGAACAAGGCACCTGATGGCAAAAAAAAATAATTGCCGCTTCTCCTTCTTCCTTTAAAATTTAATTCTTCTTCTTTGTTTTCAACCAGCTTTGCCATCCCTTAAATAAAACTGCTCTGTAGAAATCAATTTAAAACACTGATGCTCCCGGGGGCACGCAGGCGTGCCCCCGCCGCTGTGGCATCCCCGAATTGGGATGGGGACATATTACTTGTAACCAACCTCGTCCCATCGCAAGTGCGCCCCGTCCCCCCCTGGGGACAAAGTGGCGCAAGAAGGGGGTATCAGGGAAATTGAAACAGGATTTCCCATGAAAATTAAATAAGTTGAGTTAACAATCCACATCAAAAACCAGTCTGGATTTTTAATTTTCATGCTTTGGGTGTGAACCTTCGTTCATTTGCGTTCATAAAGTGTAGTGAGAACATTGGGAAAAACGATAAGAACAACCAACCGGGCTTTACCGGAATCAGATGCTATCCGGCATGCAACATTTCCATG
>CAZMCL010000144.1:0-5117 GCA_964564375.1 uncultured Methanoregula sp.
GGGTTCTGCGGTGGATGTATGCTGGGGCAGGGCCTTCTCAGCAATCTCGGCCAGGTTCATGATAGTGCCGGAACTCCCAATGGCATAGTCGATCTTCTCGTTTTTGAGTTTTGTGACCGAACGGGTGATCGCATTTCGGACATGTTCCTGGATCTTCCGGTATTGCATGGCAGAGACCGGGCCGTCTCCATGGTCAGCGAGGTTCAGGCTGGCAAGGCGTATTGCCCCGAGCCGGAAACTGTGGAGGTAGCGATAGTTCTTACCATCGCCAACCGCAACTTCCGTGCTGCCACCACCGATATCGATAAAAAATGCTGTCCGGTCCCCGAGATGAATACCGCTTGCCACGCCAAGATAAATTAGCCGGGCTTCCTCCTGCCCTGATATGACCCGGACATCAAGCTGCGCTTCGTGACGTAAAAGGTGGAGAACGGTATGCTGGTTTGACGCCTCCCGCATGGCAGAGGTAGCTACCGCTACAACCTCTTCTGTACCAAACGAGCGGGCAAGGTCATGAAACTTTTTACAGACCATGACCAGGCGCCCTGTCGCTTCTGATTGGATCTCTTCATCCTCAAACTCCCCTTCACCAAGCCGGACCTGCTGCTTCTGTTGGGAGAGGATGGTGTAGGAATGGTTGGGGTTGAGCCGGACAACAAGAAGACGCACGGAGTTGGTGCCAATATCGATGAAGGCAACGACCCGCCCTTCTGGATTCATCGGCGGGGGGGTCACTGTACCACCAGTTCCCTCCCAAAAGCCCTCATGAAGAGGTCTGCCTTGCTGCGGGCCCGGTCCTTTTCAACTGCCGCATCCGAAATTGCAATGATAGTGCAGGTGACCATATCGCTGCTGACGATACAATGGACCTCCCGCACGGTGCCAAGGTGCTCGTAGTCAAGACCATCAGCAACCCGGAGGAGTCCTGCCAGTTGGAGCACTTTTTTCCGGTATTCGGGGGAGATGAGACAAAAAAGGGGATGATCTTCCGGCGATCTCCTGCCACGGTGGGAGAACGCAGCAAGTGCGATTACCGACCGTTCTTCGATATCGACAGGGAAGGATTCTGCGGCAATGATGGTCTGTGCACTCCGAAGATGGTGCTTCCTGCGGCCACTCTTCCAGCCGAGATCGTGCAACATACCGGCGCATTCGAGCAGGAGCCGGTCACGGGCAGTAAGGCGATGGAAAGCCTGCGTGCCGTCAAAGAGCATCAGGGCAAGCATGGTCACATGCTGTTCGTGGGAAAGGACTGCGGGGACGTTGGCGGCGATCTCTTCTGCGGCTGCACGGATTTCACCTGCAGGCAGGTTTTCCTTTGGAACAAAACGCTGACAGCGTCCAAAAAGGAGGGTTGACCGGAGCTCGTCCCAGATACCGGCCCGATGAAGCGACCCCCAGTACCGCATGTAGCGGCGGTGGAGGAGAATGCGTTCCTTCTCCCGGTCCTGCAGGAACATTTTCAGGCTGGCAAGGGTTGCCGTATCAGGACGTTTTTCTTCATTATCGGACCGGAACCGGCCGCGTTCACGCAGGAGGAGGCGGGTGATTAAGTCAATCCAGACATCGCAGTCGTGCAGGTCGCCAAGGATCTCCTGGACCATCTTGACCCGGGCATGGGGTTTTGCAAGCCCGCGGCGGTATACGGGACCAAAGGTCTCCATCGTGTACCGGAGTTTTTTTGCTGCGATACGGGTTGCATGGTGCTCGGCCACCGCATCCGGGTGGTTCACCCAGGGTTCGTACGAGAGTAAGGTTGCAAGCCGGGACTCAATCCGGTATGCTGCAAGCGTGGGAAGCCCGTATACCAGTCCCTGCCGGGGGATCCGCCGGTCACCCGAGGCAAGGAGTTCAAACGCTTCACGCATCTCATAGACTACCCTGCTCTTCTCAAGGGCTTCAAGTGCCGAGAGGACATGCTGCTGGTGCCGGGCCCGACGGTTCCGGAGGTTCGATAAGAGATAACGGACAGCTATGGCGGTCGGGGGTTCTGACCCGTCCCTTCCATGGTGCTTCTTCCATTGGACCATCCGCTTTTTGTTATATTTCTGGAGAAACGCTATCTGGACATCTGCGTCCCGGGCTTCTCCGAGAGCCCGGGTGATTCCGGCGATTGCACCCATCCAGCGGCTGTACTGTTTTGCGGTAAAACAGGGCCGGAAGAGAGGAAGTGCGGCCCGGAGCCTCCGGGAAGCGACCCGCATCCGGTGGATATATTCAATATCTTCTGATACCCGGACGCCGTCAATCTCCTGCGCGAATGCATCAAGCAGCGGGGGCAGACGCCGGAGCATGAACCAGCAGAGGCCGGTGGGAACGGCCGGGGGATCACGAGGACGCATCGTGCCAGCTTCCGCGGTGTTCGACCAGCCAGCCCTGAGCATTCAGCGGCTCTGCTGCAGTTTCAGAAACGTACCGGGAATAAGTCCCGTCCGTGTTCAGGGTACGGATCTTGACATTGTCATGGAGCTGCACCGGTAAAATTGATTGTGCAATCGCGGTGCGAATGGCCGGGTCCTGGACGGGGAAGAGGATCTCCACCCGTTTGTCAAGGTTCCGCGGCATTAAGTCCGCGCTGCCCAGGTACACTTCCTCGTTGCCGCCATTCCGGAAATAATAAATCCGGGCATGTTCGAGGAAGCGGCCAACAATGGAGGTGACGGCAATGTTCTCGCTAAAGCCGGGAACGCCCGGCCGGAGACAGCAGATCCCCCGTACCTGGAGATCTATTCTGACACCGGCCTGCGATGCCTGGTACAGGGCCGTGATGCATTCCGGATCAACCAGCGCATTCATCTTGAATATTAGGTGCCCGTCACCATGCTCCTTATGCCGTGTCACTTCGCGCCCGATAAGCTCCAGCACCTTCCTGCGCATGGTAATGGGTGCAACAAGGAGCTTGTGGTAGGACTCGATGCGGGCATAGCCGGTTAAGAAATTGAAGAGGTGGGCGACATCATCCCCGATCATCTTGTCGCAGGTCATAAGCCCGAAGTCCGTGTAGATGCGGGATGTGGTTGAGTTGTAATTACCGGTGCCGAGATGCATGTAGCGCCGTATCCCGCCCTTCTCCCGCCGGACCACCATGCAGAGCTTGGCATGGACCTTGAGTCCGACAACCCCATAGACCACGTGGACACCTTCGCGCTCCAGTGCCCGGGCCCATCCGATATTGTTCTCTTCGTCAAACCGGGCTTTCAGTTCGATCAGGGCGGCAACGGCTTTACCGTTCTCCCGGGCTTCCATGAGCGCGTTGACAACCGGTGAGTTCGGGCCAACACGGTACAGGGTGATCTTGATGGCAAGCACATCCGGGTCATGGGCAGCCTGCCGGATAAAATTGACAACAGGTGTGAAACTGTCATATGGCTGGTAGAGGAGAATGTCGTGGTGGCGGATGGCGGCAAAGATGTCCCGGCCTTCGGAGAGTTCGACCGGCAGCGATGGCTGGAACGGCACGTCCTTGAGATCGGGGCGGTCAATATTCATCAGTTGCATGAGATCTGCCATTCCCACCGGGTGGCCGACCCGGTAGATCATGCCCGCGGATACACCCAGTTTCTTCTCGAGCATATGGCAGATGCCGTCATGCATGGAGCAGTCGATCTCGATTCTCACGGGTTTTCCCCGTGCCCTTTGCTCCATGATCTCCTCGACCGTGGTCAGCAGGTCGGAAGCCTCATCAACCTCGATCTCAAGGTCGGCGTCACGGGTGATGCGGAACGGGAAGGTGGCGATGACCTCGAGGCCCGGAAAGAGCATGCTGACATTGGCGGCAATGATCTCTTCTAAAAATATAAAATGGACAGCCCGGTCGTCCTTGCACGTCCTCCCGTCCGGTAACGGCAGCCTGACAAGACGGGAGAACAGGTTTGTCGGCACCTTGACCCGGGCAAAATACTCCTTTTTATTCTGGTCGCGGACGATTATGGCAAGGTTGAGCGAGAGGTTGGAGATGAAAGGGAACGGGTGGGAGCTGTCGAAAGCGAGCGGGGTTAAAACCGGGAAAATTTCGTCCGTGAAGAAGGTGTCCATGGCCGCTTTCTGCGGTTCTGTGAGCCCGGCATACGTGTGGAGATGGATACCGGCGTCTGCCATTGCCGGCAGGAGCTCCTTGTTCCAGCAGTCAATCTGGTTATTGAGGTCCGGCAGGAGCATCTCGTGGATGGTAATGAGCTGCTCGGCAGGAGTCATACCATCGGGGGGTGCCTTCAGTACACCCTTGGACAACTGCCGCTGGAGACCAGATACCCGGATCATGAAGAACTCGTCTAAATTATTGGCAAAAATGGAGAGGAATTTTACGCGTTCGAGCAGCGGGTGGGAAGTGTCGAATGCTTCGTTGAGCACATGGCGGTTGAAACGGATCCAGCTCAGTTCGCGGTTGATATAGAGCATTGGATTGTCAGCAAGCACCTGTGTGGTATTCATATTCTTTCTCCCCGGTATAATAAGATTAAAACAGGCAAAAATGCCCGTGGGTTCTCGTACAACTCATGGGGATACCATTACATAAAATCTCCGCCTGATTGCCGCAATTTGCCAAAATACCGGCAGGAAATGCAACACAATAATCTCTCCTGAGGACCAGCATGCCGGTAATCAGCCATTGAAATGGTGGTACTGGTGCATGTGCCCGATAAACTCCTGCTTCCGGTGCTCGCTGCCGCCGACCGGCGGCCGGAGGTAGCCAATCTCCGGAGTCTGGCGGGCCGGGCAAAACGGGCAGAGGGCCGAGTCAACGTCACCTGCCTTTTCCCGGACGGGACAGTAATAAACCCCGTCAACCAGCTGGACCGTTTCGCCCCCGGGAAACGGGGTCCCGACCGGATGGCCCGGCTCTTCTAACACAAACATGCAGAACCCGGCGAGCAGGTAGTTCAGGAAGCGGATGCGGGGATTGCTCCCGCTTCCCAAACATTGGTCGGCTGCCATGTCCCAGTAAGCCTTCTGGTGTGGGGTTACCTTTTTTGTCATCGGCCCGAACGCACCCTGTTGCTTCAGGAGCCGGACGGCCTGGTATGTGCCAAGAAGATGCTCGTTGATCTTTCGGGTCAGTCTTTTGCGGTACTCGGGGCTCAGGTCCTCAACTTTTTTGCCGAAATTCCGCGTCATCT
>CAZMCL010000145.1:0-5065 GCA_964564375.1 uncultured Methanoregula sp.
ATAATCGCGCTCGATCCGGCGATGCCGGTAACTACAGAGAATTTCAAGAGCCTTGTTGAGAAGGGATACTATGACGGCGTGATATTACACAGGGTCATCGACGGGTTCATGATACAAGGCGGCGACCCCACCGGTACCGGTCGCGGGGGGCCTGGCTACGTAATTCCTGATGAGTTTCCCCCCACCAACCGTAATGACCGGGGGACCATCTCGATGGCGAACGCCGGTCCCAACACCGGGGGCAGCCAGTTCTTCATCAACCTCGTGAACAATAATTATCTCGACAACAAGCACCCGGTTTTTGGTGAGGTCATCGAGGGTATGGAGGTTGTCGATGCCATTGGAAAGGTCGGAGTCGATGCAAATAACAGGCCGCTCGATAACGTCACGATCATACGCGCCGTTATGATCTGATTTCCCTTTTTTTATCGTTTCCTAAGGATGTTCGGCTCAATGGTTCACAACACAGATGAACCCGTAAGACCTATACGGTAATGGATATTATGACAGCACCTTCAGAGAAAACCGTGCGGCTCGAGACGAACATGGGCACGATAAAAATTGCCCTTGCAGCCGACATGCCCATCACTGCGGGCAACTTCGAGACACTTGTACAGAAAGGCTACTACAACGGCGTGATATTACACAGGGTCATCGACGGGTTCATGATCCAGGGCGGAGACCCCACCGGCACCGGTCGCGGTGGCCCGGGCTATGCAATCAAGGACGAGTTCTCGCCCGGAAATAAAAACGACCGCGGGACAATCTCGATGGCAAACGCCGGCCCCAACACCGGCGGCAGCCAGTTCTTCATCAACCTCATCAACAATAACTTCCTTGACGGGAAGCACCCGGTCTTCGGGAAGGTTGTCGAAGGCATGGATATTGTAGACAAGATCGGCAAGACAAAGACCGGCTCCGGCGACCGGCCGGTCAAGGACGTAATTATTGTCAAGGCCGAGATGATCTAAAAACCCTTTTTTAAAAAAACGGTAATTTTCATTTCATTGCCCGTAACTTCCGGAATGTTCGGGCGCACATCTGCCTGCCGGGCATTCTCTTTTCGCGCTCATATGCCAAATACGGGAAGATGCCGCGATTTTTCCAATTCTTTTTTGTCCCTGTCCCAGAATAGAATACTGTAACATGGATCTTCTCGTCGCGTTTGGCATCACCCTTGCCCTTATCACAGCAGTAAGCCTCTGGTACAGGATTTCCCCGTTCTTCAGCCTGATTGGGGGTGCGATCTTCTTTGGGCTCCTGACCGGGCTGACGCTTGACGCGACGCTCCTTGGGATCGTGGCCGGGGTAGGAAATGTCTTTTCCGCGTTTGGCATCATCATTCTCTGCGGCGCTGTCATTGCAACACTCCTGCAGGAACAGCACCAGACTGAAAAGATCGTGTCCGATATCAGGAGATTTGTTAAAAATCCTCCTGCACTTGCCGGGATTTCGGGATACCTCCTTTCCGTACCGATCACCTGCTGTATCACTGCGTATATCATGCTTAACCCGATCGTGGACTGCCTGGAAAAAGATAAAACGAAACGCAATGTTCTCCTTTACCTTGCCGCGGTCGGGAGTATCATATCCTATGCGCTCATTTACCCCACGCCGGTCGTTATCCCGCTCTTTGACGCATTCTCCGGGGGAATAAGTCCGCTCCTGTACGATGCCATTGTCATCCCGATCTCCCTTGCGATACTTGCAGGAATCATCATGCTCTTCAAGCGGGTTGATCGGGATCCGACACTATCGAGAGTGGGTGAATCACCAGATGCACCCGAACAAACCCCTGCGGATCATTCCAGCCAGTGCGCAGGAATTCACTGGCAGGCATGGGTCCCGTTTATTGCAATCGTCATTGCCATCCCCCTTGCATTTTTTATCCTGGGCCTGTCGCAGGGGAGCATGATCAACTTCATCATGCTCGTGGGGGCAGTAGCGGCTATCGTCCTTGCATCGCCTGAAGTACGGGCATCCGGACTGTCAAAGGGTGCAAAACATGCCGGTCTGATCATCTTTGATATCTGCGGGGCTGGTGCACTGGGTTTCGTTATCATGCAAAGCGGTTTTGCTCAGGATACGCTTGGTCAGCTGACACTCCTCATCCCGGTCATCCTGATCCCCTTCATCCTTGCGGCCCTGATCGAGACCGCACAAGGGTCGCGGGTGGTTACTGCAGTAATAACTGCCGAAGTACTGGCAGGATCATCGGTCATTGGGGCAATCCACCCCATACCACTTATTCTCCTCATCAGTGCCGGTTCGTGTATTGTCTCGTACGTAACCGATCCGTACTTCTGGCTTGTCCAGCGGACAACCGGGGATGATATCAAAACTGTTGTAAGAAATTACACTCTGCCTGTCGCACTTGCGGGGATTGCGATTTTCGTCATCGCGGTTGCGCTTGAATACATTGTTTTCCGGTGAGGGAGACGAGAAGAGAATCGCCGGGTTTGGGAATTAGAATACACGACCTGCCTGGTTCATCCTTACGGGGTCATTATCCGGTTACAGGGATTCTGTACACTTCAGCGCCTGGCGCCCGCGCTCGGTAATCGTGTAAATGACCCAGTTACCCTGTTGTTCACCCATAACAAAGTCCTGCTCTTTTAAAATGTTGAGATGGTAGGAGAGTTTTGAACCGGAGAGCCGCATGAAACGGTTGATAACACAGACGCAGAGCGGCTGGTTCCTGATAATATACAGGATTGTTAAGCGGTGTGGATCGGAGAGGGCATGAAAGATCCTGCCTCGCACCTCAAGCGTGTCACTTGGGGGGATGCTCCCTGCAAGCGAGTCCAGTCCCCCGATCGCATCGAGATCCTTCTGGATTTGCTCCGGGAGTTCCGTTAACGGATCCCCCTTTTGTGACGGCGTCCCGCAGCAGGATGTGGCCTTCCGTGTCATTTCAAAATAATTTGAAATGCGAAGATATATAACCTTGCCCTGTTCACATTGATTCAACTAAATTTGAAATGGAAGTGCTGTATGGAAGGAACGCAATCATCCGGCAGGAATAGTGCGGTAGTCGTGCCCGGGCAGACGACCGCTATTGAATCGCTGCCATGGAATCCGCACCCGAAATTTGCCGGCGTATCGCTCCGGCATTTGGTGACAGGCAAAGATACCAGTGAGCGCCTGAGCCTTCACCATGTCCGGATCGATCCCGGCTGCGCCATTGGTAACCACACCCATACCGGCATGGTGGAGATCCATGATGTACTTGCCGGTGAAGGGACCTGCACGCTTGAGGGGACGAAAATCCCGTACACTCCCGGCGTTATCAGCGTCATGCCGGCAGATCAGGTACACCGCATCGAAGCCGGGGACAAGGGGCTGCTCCTGCTGGCAACATTCTCGCCCCCGCTGGTGTGAGGCAATCCCATGACAGACCCTGTAATCGGCTCACTCCTGCTTGGCTGGACAACGCTGCTTGAATACCTCTCGCAGCATGTTGTCACCTGCCTGATCCCGGCATTCTTCATTGCCGGGGCTATAGCCGCGTTCATCAAAAAAGAGGCAATCCTCAAGTACTTCAGCCCTGAGGCAAAGAAAAGCACATCCTTTGGGATTGCATCGATATCCGGCACGGTGCTCGCCGTGTGCAGCTGCACCATCCTCCCGATGTTTGCCGGCATCCTCAAGAAAGGCAGCGGGCTTGGACCGGCTATCACGTTCCTGTACGCAGGGCCGGCCATCAATATCCTTGCAATCGTCTACACCGCAAAGGTACTGGGGTTCGATCTCGGTATCGCCCGGGCGGTGGCAGCCATCGTGCTCTCGATCGTGATCGGCCTCATCATGATGAAACTGTTTCCCGCCCACGATGAGGAGACGAAAAAGACATTCGGGGCAGCCCGGAAAGCAGCGATAGCCTGCGAGGATACACGGCCAAAGTGGGTCGTTCCTGCCTTCTTTATCTTCCTGATAGCAATCCTCCTGATCGGCACGTCGGCACTTGATGTCTTCTACCGGCTCCTGATCGTGTACTTCCTCTCGATGGCCGTCGCCTTCCTGCTGATATATTTCTTCACCCGTGACGAGGTGACTGACTGGGGACTTGAGATCTGGGACCTGACCAGGAAGATCTTCCCCATCCTTGTTATAGGCACATTCGCGCTCGGGGTTCTTGCTTACTTCCTTCCCCCGGAGACGTTCAAACCCTTCTTTGGTGACAACTCACTCCTCGCAAACTTCCTGGCTGCGCTCGTGGGCACAATTCTCTACATGCCGACACTCCTTGAAGTGCCGGTCATCGGTACAACACTGGGGTACCTCTCGGGATCCATGGCAAAAGGCCCGGCACTCGCCCTCCTCCTCACCGGTCCAAGCATCAGCCTCCCGAGCCTGCTCGTCATCTACCGGATCATCGGTGCGAAAAAGACGCTTACTTTTGCCGGCCTTGTCATTGTGTTTTCAACCATCGCCGGGTTCATCTTCGGGAACCTGGGGTGGTAACGATGAACAACGACAACATTCCCTGCTGTGCCGCCGATGCACTCCGGCGCATCCGGCAGATCCCGATTAACGGGATCATGACAGGCATCACGATGCTTGACGAGAGCATTGCCGGTGTGAAAGAACAAAACCCCAAGAGCGATATGGAAATTCGTGAAGCGCTGATGAAAAAGATCAGGATCTTCAACTACGTCCCGAAGGGTGTTGAAGAGGAATATGTAAGAGCCCTGATGGAAGAATACAAAAAAACCAGGTGAGTTACGGAGATATCATGACAAAAATCGAAATTCTCGGAACCGGCTGTGCAAAGTGCAACCGTCTCTTTGCCAATGTTGAACAGGCCGTCAAGGACATGAAGATTGCTGCTGAAGTGGTTAAGGTTGATGACCTGAATGAGATTGTTGAGCGGGGAGTCATGCTGACCCCGGCACTTTACATAAACGGCGAAGTTGTTGCGGAAGGCCGGGTCCCCTGTGTTGATGAGATTAAAACCCTGCTTTCGGAGTGAGAATAATGACAGCAACACCAACCTGTTCCTGCGGGCTGAATGAACCGAAACGGATTGTTTTTCCCTGCGCCGGGCAGGCAAATGTGGGACAAC
>CAZMCL010000146.1:0-4993 GCA_964564375.1 uncultured Methanoregula sp.
ACCTGAAACATTCAGCATCGGGACACCACGGTACGGTAGTCGTGCTAAAGGTTAGCATAGTAGGGTATTAAAGATACTGTCATACTGTACGATAACAGCAGCGATAGTGGAACGGAAGCTTGGAATAATAAAGAATATTTTTATCCTGACAACGAATATGGTGAATAATAATGGTTTTTTGGAGGGACCTGGCATGGGCATCTTTGATGAAATCGACAAGGCGATGAAGAAAGTTGAAAAAGAAGTTAAGAAGGCCAATCTGGATAATAGCTTTAAGGATCTCGGGAATGGGATCAACAAAGCGGGAAATAATATCTCTCATGAGATCAACAAGGCCACAACACCATCAAGTACACCTCACCCGGGCTACTCACGTATCACCGTGTGGATGAAGACCCGGTACAAGGGAAAGATCACCGGCATCTCCGATCCTTACCAGAAGAACCTCGAGCTCGAAATGATCGCTGCAGAAGCCACCAGCGGGCTTTCGGCAAAAACAAAGAAAGGGTTTCTCGATTATTTAAAAAGCCAGAACTATGAACAACTTTTAAAATAGCGGCACATGACCGATCCCATCCGTTCCTTTTACCGCACTCATCCTCCTGACCTTGAACCCATCACCGGTTGCACCCACCGCCATTTCCGGGTCCTCCTCCCCCGTGGTATTTTTTTTAAGATCCCTGACCGGATCCATTCCCCTGCTACCCTGCAACGCTGGCTGATACGTTACCGGCCAAGTGACGTCTACTACTCCACCAGCTGCTGGCTTGCACCAGAAAACCTCGGGAGAAGGGATGGCACACCGCTTGCAGACAACATATTTCTC
Organism: uncultured Methanoregula sp.; assembly: GCA_964564375.1. Classification (GTDB taxonomy): domain Archaea; phylum Halobacteriota; class Methanomicrobia; order Methanomicrobiales; family Methanospirillaceae; genus Methanoregula. The sequence goes on from CAZMCL010000146.1 coordinate 827, forward strand.
TCATCCGACATCGTCTTTGACATCGACCGGGCACCATTCTCGTTTGAAAACCTCGAAGACGCCCGCAGGGACACGATCAGGCTCGTGGCATACTGCCACGAAAACAACCTGCCGGTAAAATATATCGCCTTCTCCGGCAGCAAAGGGTTCCACGTAATCTGCACCGATACCGCCCGGTACGATTCCTGGGACCCCCGGATCCGCGAGAACCTTGCAAGGATGAGAAGAAAGGATATCCTCTCCCACGTGCAGGCTGCAGGCATTGCGGTTGACCCGAAGATCACGCCCGATACCCGCCGGATTATAAGGGTACCGGGTACCATCAATTCAAAGACCGGCTACCTGTGCACCGTGATGACCGAAAAGCAGCTGGCACAACCTATCCGCGAAATTCTTAAATATGTTCCAAAGGTTATGCTAGATACCCCACAGATCCCGCAAGCGGGAGATGACAGATCTCTTCGAGGTTCCCGTATCATATCCTGGCTTTGTCACCGACTCGGGGTAAGGTCAAAGCCTCATTCACCGGTCTCTTTTGCCACATTTCTTGTGAACTCCGTGCCAGGTATCGACCGCCAGGTTCCGGTCTTCGTCTACCCTCCCCGGCGGAACATTGCGAAGGTTGAGACGGAACTGGTCCGGCTCCAGCAGGTATACGGGCTCTCCGATATCTACCTGTACCGTTCCGAAACCGAAATCACAGCCATCTGCCTCCGAACCTTTCCGCTCCGCCGCCTTGAGAAGATCCTCAGGGCATCGGGTTCCACAAATTACGGGTCACTGCTGAAATACAAACAGCTCTTCTTCCGTGTCGGGGAGAAACACACTGAAAACGGGCGGGTATGCGCCAGCGCGCCGGTGTATGTAAAGACGATTGTTGCACCGGACGCCAACAATGCACATTATATCAGCCGCCCCCACTACCGGTTTCTCGCAGGATTTATCCCGCTTCGGACCTCCCCGCGGATGCATGGCGAGGGAGATGTCTTCCTGACCCACGTAGTTATCGAAGACGAATAAGAAACACTATTTTAAGAACCGCTCCAGCCCTGCTTTGAGCTCAAAGATCAAGACCGGCTTCTGGAGAATACCAATCATGGGGTCCTGCAGCAACGCTACCTTCTCGTCAACCTCCGGTGAAGCGGTAAAGAGAAGGATAGGAAGATTGCGGATATGGTACTCCTCCCGGACTTTCTCCAAAAACTCCCAGCCATTGATAGGTGTCATCATGATATCGAGGAGCACAAGATCGGGAGGATTGATCTTCACCAGCTCCAGTGCATCCAGCCCGTTTGGTACAAGGACCGGCTCATACCCGATCTTCCTGAGAAGGATGTCCATCATGTCGAGGATCTGCTGGTCGTCCTCGACAAGCATAATCTTATGCATCGTCCTTCACCTCCTTTGGCAGGTGGATGGTAAAAGTGCTCCCGCTGTTGACCACACTCCGTACCGTTATGTCTCCCCCATGCATCTGGACAACTTTCTTGGCAATTGAGAGAGAGAGCCCTATACGGTCGTATTTCCGGGACAGTTTTGCTGCATCGGCCAGCTGGAACGGCTCGAAAATGTTACCGATCGATTCGGGAGGGATCCCGATCCCGTTATCGCTAAACGAGATGTGATGAAAGCCATCGTCCGATTCCATACGATAGGAGATCTCGATCTTCCGCGGGGGCTTGGAGTAGTTGATTGCATTGGACAGGAGCGAGTCCACAACGTTATAGAGCCGGTCGCGATCAGCCATGATCTCGATACCTTCTGGCATCGTTACACTGACCTCGGCCTTGGTGAGATAACCGCTGGTATCGAGCACCGCCCGCACGAGCGATTCGAGCGGGAATTCTGAAAGGCTCATCTGGAGCTTCCCGCTCTCAAGGACCGAGAGATCCAGCATCTGGTTGATGATCTGCCGCTCCCGGTCCACGCTGACCAGGCAGCGTTCGAGAATCTTCTTTGTCTCATCCACGATCCCGAACCCATCAGGATCAGAGATAAGCAGGTTGAGGTACCCGAGGATGGGCTGGAGGGGGGTACGGAGCTCGTGGGCTACCGTGATGATGATCCCCCGCCGCCGCTCGTTGTCCATGTGGATCTTCTCTTCAAGCCGGAGCTTCTCGGAGATATCCATCAAGTTGATCATGGTTGCCGGCTTATTGGCATGGACAATAGGGTTGGTGAAGAGGATGGCTACCCGGATGCCACAGTCTTTTCTCACAAACCGGAACTCGGCATGGCTGGCTACCGGTTTCCGGTCAATCCAGTGCTGCACAAACTCGGAGAATATATGCAGGTCCCGGGGGTCAAGGAACCGGACCAGTTCCTTCCCGATTACCTCCGCAGGAGTATACCCGGAAAACTCTGTAAAGGTGGGATTTGCGTACAGGATAATGCCGTTCTGCACGATGAGGATGCTGGTCGGGGAGTTCTCGGTCAGCTGCCGGTACTTCATCATGTTGTCGTTGTTGAGTTTCTCCGCAAGCTTGCGTGCATTGATATTGACCGCAGTACAGCTGACCGTGTGTTCGTCGATCATGCTCCATGAAAGGTTCACCCAGCATGCGGCCCCCCCGGCAGTGGCAAGGCGTGTTTCGAAATCCGCAGTCTCCTTGTTCTTGTCAATCCGTTCAAGGAAACGCTCCTTCTCGCGTTCGATAAAGAAGAGGTCCCTGAATGATGATGCAAGGATCTCCTGAGGGGAGTAATTGAGCATGGCAGCAAATTTATCGTTGGTCTGTCGGATCGCGAACCCTTCGCGGTTAAAAAGGATAATTCCAAGCTGCGAGTGCTCAAAGACTGTCCGGTACCGGGCTTCACCGCTGCGGATTCTGTCTATGAAATAAGCAATGAAGATTGCGGCAATGACAAAGAGGAGAGCTTCTGCTGTTACACCCAGCATAGCTGCAGGGTTCGGGTAGCTGTAAAAGTACCCGATTCCCTGGTACACAACACCCGAGATTGCAGCAACATAGATACCCCGCTTAGGATAGAAGTACGCGGCATAGACGATGGGGATGAAGAAGAGCTGGTAGTTGATGTAGGGGATCTGGCGCGAGAAGGCCAGAGCTGATATCAGGATACAGCAGACCGTCAGGCAAAAGATAACAAAAACCCGCACCAGATCCGTTTCGGAAAGCAAATGCCCTCCGAACGGGAAAACCCGCTTGCCCATACTATCATCGCCATTGGTGTTCCTGTTATTTTAAGATGTTCTCCCGAGTGCACTTCCTGATAAAAGCAGTGGGTTCATTACCTGCCAGTCCAAACCCGGTTACGCTATGCGACCGTATGTTGTGGTCAATGTTGCCATGAGTGCAGACGGCAAGCTCTCTACCCGCGAGCGCCGGCAGGTGAAGATATCCGGCTCGGTGGATTTTGCCCGGGTTGACCGGCTCAAAGCCGGCTGCGATGCGGTGATGGTCGGGATCGGAACCGTACTTGCTGATGACCCGTCGCTGACCGTCAAGGCCGAAGAGTGCCGCAAGCTGAGACGGGACCGGGGGGTCGACGAACATCCGGTCCGGATCGTAATCGATAGTATGGCACGCATCCCTCATGACGCGTCCATCCTCCACAAAGGGGAGGGGAAACGGGTTATCGCAGTTTCAACCCGGGCTGACAGCCAGCGCGTGGCAGATCTGAAAAAACATGCAACCGTAATCGTTGCCGGGGATGGCAAGGTGGACCTTGCTGCCCTGATGGACGAACTCGGCGCCATGGGCATCCAGCGGGTGATGGTGGAGGGAGGGGGAACGATCATTGCCAGTCTGTTGGCTGCCGGGCTTGTGGACGAGATCTATACGTTCATCGGTAACATTATCATTGGAGGCAGGGATGCCCCGACCCTCGCTGATGGTCCCGGGTTCACCCTTGAAGCGGAATTTGTCCGGCTTACCCTGATTGAGGCCAGGAAAATGGAGCGCGGCGTCCTCCTGCACTGGATCGTCAATAATCAATAGATACGTTTTTTCCATTCAGTGGATATGGGGGGACAGCCAGGGTGCGTCCCCACGGTATACAACCATACCGGGCAGCTATTTTACCCCAACACTCATCTCCCGCAAATGAATAACAATCTTGTACGCAACCCGCAATCATCATACTCGCCGCAGTTTTCCTGCTCATCGCGATCCGGCAGGTAGGCGGGTTCCGGCTCAGGATCTGGCA
>CAZMCL010000147.1:0-4981 GCA_964564375.1 uncultured Methanoregula sp.
ATCGTCGAGAAGTTCGTCGGAATCGATCGTGCCGTCATCGAACCGCTCGATTAAGATCTCCTTTGCCCGGTTGACAATCTTTTTGCGTTTGCTGACGCGGATGTCCTCGACAGATTCGACCACAACACGGGCAACGCAGGGCCCCACGCGGTCGATGGTCTCAAGCGATGCGGCGAGTATAGCCGTCTCGGCCCGGTCAAGGGACGTGGCCATCAGTATCTCGCCTTTCGTCTCACCTTTCTTGCTCGTGATCTGGACATCGATACGTCCGACACGTCCTGTTCTCTGGAGATCCCGCAGGTCGAGATCTTCGCCGAGTAACCCTTCAGTCTGCCCGAATATGGCACCGACTACGTCAGGTTTCTCGACCACCCCCTCTGCGGTGATGCTGATGTGAATAAGGTACTTGGTAGTATCCGGTGAATACAAGTAAACGCACCCCCATGTATCATGCAATGCATGTAACGCGTGATCATAGGTATAAAAAATATATATCGTGCGGAATTATTTATAGTACAGGTTCGGAATACGGACAAACCTGTTTTAAGGATCGAAAAGCCTGATCCGGAGCACGTTGTTATTGATCGGGTTGCATGGCCGGCCGTAACCGTTCGAGTACCGCTTCTTTTACCATACCGGTCACGAGCACTTTCTTCTGGGACGAAGTTGCGCCGGAATGAATGCTGACTGAGGATGCGGGGACACCAAGAGTTCCGGAGACAAGGGCAATCACCGCTTTGTTCGCCCGGCCTTCGAGCGCAGGGGCGGTTACCCGACAACCAATGGATTTGCGCCACTCGTTATATCCATAAGGAAAGGTCCCCTTCTTTGCACCGGCAGTTACTTCAATGGCGATCCGGGTCCCGTGCGGGTCTTCAAAAAGAGCATCTGCATAATCTGGCATGGCGGCACGATCCCTATAAAGGAAATGTTGCCCGACATTAACGCACATGGATCACCAGTGGCTGCTGCCGTACTTCACCTGTGTTTTAACCCATGCCGGGCAAATGCCTGTCGCGCAACCGGGTTGTCCCATGGATCATATCCAGACGCTTGTCAATCGATCTCCCGGGGACCTATGGATGCGCTTTATCGGCAGTGTACATTAGTCCCGGCAGCTCTTTATCCCATCGCTTGCAGCAGGCAGGAATTTTTTTTTAAAGTGCTCTGTAGAAATCAATTAAAACACTGACGCTCTTGGGGGCACTCAGGAGTGCCCCCGCCGCTGTGGCATCCCCGAATCGGGATGAGGACGTATTACCTGTAACCGACCTCGCCCCATCCCAATGCGCCCCGTCCCCCTTGGGGGACTGGTGGCGCAAGAGGGGGTATCGGGGAAATTGAAACAGGATTTCCCATGAATATTAACTAAGTTGAGTTAACAATCCACATTAAAAACTAGTCTGGATTTTTTAATTTTCATGCTTCGGGTGTGAACCTTCGTTCATGTGCGTTTCTACAGAGGAAAAAAAGAGGAAAGTCCATCACGGGCTGTACCCGCGCCCGGCGAACCATTCTGGGGATCCGCGGTGGAACTCACCATCTTCAAAGACAATCTCTCCGCCCATGATCACCCTTGAGGGAAAGACCGCCATCCTGCCTTCAAACGGCGTCCAGCCACACCGGCTGTGCAGGGAATCGGCTTCAATGGTTACCGGCTCTTTGGGGAAGATTGCAAAATCGGCGCGGTTACCGGCCGAAAAACCCGCAGGGGGGATCCCCAGCAGCCGGGCCGGATTCTCCGAGGTCTTCGCAATCACATCCGCAAGGGGGATCTTCTTCTCAAGGACCCGGGTAAGGAGCAGGGGGACCATCGTCCCGACCCCGGGCACGCCCGAAGGTGCGGCAGGGAACGGGACTGCCTTCTCTTCCCGTGTATGGGGTGCGTGATCGGAGGCGATGATATCGATCCGGTCCCACGCAGTCCAGAGTTCCTTTCGTTCCTTTTCGCTTCGGAGGGGGGGATTCATCTTGGCAAATGTATCGATGTCGTCGAACATCTCATGCGAGAGGAAGAGGTGGTGGGGCGTCACTTCAACCGTTCCGGATGCTGCGGCAACGGAACCCCCGGTGCGCATGTGGCAGAAATGGAGCCGGCAGTCCGCGGTATTACATCTCTGGACTGCCTGGACTGCCCGTAACTCACCCTGCGCCGACCGGAGTTGTGCATGAACCGGAAGGGAGGTGTCATCACCGGCACTCACTTCCTCGGCATGGATGGTGGCAACAGCTCCCAGCTGCCGGATCTCCTGAAGTGCGCGGGTGAGTGTGGCCTCATCCACGGCATCACCGTAACTCGAAGGGGCAAAGAATGTCTCGCCAAACAGGGCCGCACCGGCTTTCCATATGGCGGCAAGCGGGGCATCCCGGGTCACACCGCTGTTGATGGCAAAACTGCACAGGGAATGTGCCCGGGCTTCATTCACCCGGGCTGTGAAGATTTCCGGAGTGGTCAGCGGCGGAACGGTATTCGGCTGGTCGACAACGACCGTCACCCCGCCGGCAAGGGCGCTCCGGCTCCCCGACTTCCAGTCCTCTTTTGCAGACTGCGGACCGCCCCGCATGTGGACATGGAGGTCAACGGCAGCCGGCAGCACGAGAAGGCCCGTGCAATCGACAACCCGGTCTGCGGCTCTGCCTGCGCCGGCATGGGCAACAATGCCATTCTCAACAAGGACATCCGCAATGCGGCCCTGAGGCAGGGACACGTTTTTCAAGAGCAGGGAAGGTCCCGGTGTCATTACTATCACTTTTTTCCCGCCGACCATAAAGGCATGGTGCTTCGTTTCCTTTTTTTTAACACCGACAGGTATTCAAGAACTGCCTTCAGATACCTGATTACCATAAGGCCGGTGCTATAAGAAAAGAGCAGCAATCCGGCCAGGGGGAAAATTCATGGACAGGATCATAAAAATCACCCTCGGGTTATTAATCGCCATACTTGTCGTGACCATCGCGTTTACCGGCTACACCGGGTATGTCTCAGGTTCGTATGAAAAAACAAAGACCAGCTCATTTTCCTACACGCTCAGTCTCACCACCGATCACGCGCTGTCCGATGTCACACTCTTCATTCCCGTCCCGGCCGACAGCAGCGGAAATTCCCCCATCGTATCGCAGTACAGTGCCCAGGCTATGCCGGGCGTTCCTGCATCATGGGAAACCACCCTGTTCGATACCGGAAAAGCTACCCTGTTGAAGATCCATATCGCGGAACTCATTCTGCCGGAAGGCACCAGCACAAACAAACCATATACGGTAACATTTACTTCCGAACTGCCGTCGGAGACAACCATCGATACCATTGGTCCGGTCGCGAACAGCGCGGTCTTCCGGACTATCCAGAACCTTCGCCCGGCAGACTGCGCAGGATCGGGTGCCGGGATTGGAGGCAATCCAGAGTGCTCGACATTCACAACCACCCTGTATGCCGATTATACCGCGGATCCGAATACTGCAGTCACCATCACCTCCGCGATCACGGGAACGAATCACTGGACGGTCTTTGAGCCAAAGTCCAATGAATACACATCCGTTATAAGCGTGCTGATGCATGGTGAGAACCACGGGTGGGCAACGGTCAAAGGTACCCTTGAGAGCCATATCGGGTCATACGATTACCCGTTCCAGATATCCTGATTCATTTACCATGGACGCCAGCAAAGACCCCCGGCAACGTTCATCGATCCGCGCAGGAATGAGCGTGGAGATTGTCCAGAAACAGGACCAGCGGAGCGGTAAGAAGTCCCGGGGCGTGGTTGTGGAGATCCTGACAAACTCATCCTCGCATCCACATGGCATCAAGGTCCGGCTTGAGAATGGCAGTGTGGGACGTGTTGTGGCGGTCCTGCCTTCAGGCTCCTAAAGCTGGCGGGAACTGATCGGCTGCTGCCCGGTCTTGTGCCATACTGCAAACCTCTTTTCCGGGTATCCACCAGACCAAATGATCATGCTAATATAAATTAATCGAGAAAATACCAGCATGAATCCACAGATCGCTCTCATATCTGCTGTTCTTCTCTGTATCGTCATCGCAATCGCCGGGTGCACCGAGGCGCAGGCTGATACTGCCGCCCCCACTTCATCTCCCGCCGCTGTCGGGACTCCTGAGGCAGTGGGCGTGGGAGACCCCACCGAAAATGATTCGCTTGACGCTGCCCGGAGCGTTAATGTGAATATCGAGAAAGACCACCTCGGCACGATCATCGCAACCTTCCAGGGAGGCCCCGGCCTCATCCACGTGAGAAAGATCGAGGTGACCGTGAACCGTGCAGACGGTGAGGTCAGGACCGGTTCAGTTGGGATCAAGCTGGACGATTCCGCAAGCATTGAAGGGACAAAAGATACCGACCGGGTCATGGTATTTGTGACGCTTTCCGACGGCAAGACCTACAAGATCTACGATGAACTGGTACCCTATAAGCCACGAATGTAGGAAAAACTATCAATTTTTCCATTTTTACCCGGATAAAAACGCACCTTCCTGCAACAGGACACCGGCTGCTTCAGCTGCGTTGTTCATGAACGGGCGTTATTTTTTTTAAATGCAGGAAACGAAAATGGGAGGAATGGGATTCGAACCCATGAACCACTAAGGACCGGATCTTAAGTCCGGCGGAGTTGGCCAGCTTTCCTATCCTCCCGCCAACAATACTTCTCTTAATTCCCGCGGGCGGAACCGGTGCACGGTGTTATTGACCGGGACTGTCCCTCTCGCGCTTTATACTAGTTGACCGTCCCCAATAAAAAAAAGAATCGTTTAATAAACCCGGGTCGGGCCCCCCCATTCAGCGGACATAAGTTCCGGATGTTTTTGTCCTTTGCGCGTTTTTTAAAAAAGACCGTTCATTGTTAAAAGGGGCATAAATGCTGTTATTTTCGATGACAGCCGCCCCCATGATGAGCGCGGACATCCCGGTTTTTAAGGCACGCACAGGAAGGATCAGTCCCCGGCCGAGCGGATCCATTCCCGCAGGAAGAG
>CAZMCL010000148.1:0-4964 GCA_964564375.1 uncultured Methanoregula sp.
TGGCGAAGTGAACTTCCGAATGGGACATATCAGGGACTTCCCGATACCGTTTATCGATGTCAACACCGACTTCCCCGCCATCTCGTGCCTTGGCGCACAGAAGGCCGGCTGGACGGTCAAGGTGGGCAACTTCTTTGCCATGGGCAGCGGCCCGGCCCGGGCGCTTTCTTTGAAGCCCAAGCACACCTTTGAGGTCATCGAGTATGAGGACGACTACGATGTTGCAGTCATCTGTCTCGAATCCGACCACCTCCCCAACGCGGAAGTTATGAGCAAGATCGCCGAGGAATGCCACATCGATGTCGCCAATGTCTGCGCCGTCGTCGCCCCGACCTCCTCAATGGTTGGCTCCATCCAGGTATCCGGCCGCTGTGTCGAGACCGCGATCTACAAGCTCAACGAGCTCGGGTTTGACACGAAAAAGATCATATCCGCCATGGGTACTGCCCCCATCCCGCCGGTCCGCGGGCCCAAGCTTGCCATGGGTGTCACCAATGATGCCACTATCTACCATGGCCGCATCAGTCTTACAATGAATGCGCCCGAGATCAAGGACTACCTCGACAAGATCCCGAGCAACAAGTCCAAGGGCTACGGCAAGCCGTTCAACGACATCTTCAAGGAAGCGAACTACGACTTCTACCAGATCGACACGTCGCTCTTCTCACCCGCAGAAGTCATTATCAACGAAGTCTCGAGTGGTGCAGTCTACCATGTCGGTGCTGTCAACGCCGATGTCACGCTGAAGTCCTTCGGGCTCCAGTGATCTTCATACTTTTTTCGTATGGCAGTTCCGGTACCCTGCGGTGTCGTAATTTTTCAACAGGTGAGAAAAAAGATCCCGGCACCTGCCCGTCAGGTGATGGGTCGCGTTATTCGTCATTCAGTTTTCTTTAAGCCTGATTAAGTTCTCCCGGCCTTTGCGCACTTTTACAATGATCCCTTTCTGGTGGAGACTGTTGAGCGATGCACTGACCGTTGACCGGGGAAGTCCAAGGAGGCGGACGATGTCTGACTGGAACTGCTCCCCGCCATTTGCCGCAAGGAAGCGCACGATCCGGTCTTCAACACTTTTTTCCTCTTCAGCTGAAAGGGCGGGCGATGGCTCTTCCGGCGCATCCCCGTTAAAACCCGCCCGCCATCTTTTAAAAACGACAAACCCGGCAATGACAAGGATCAGTGCAATGATCCCCGCTGCAATCGGGATAACCGGAATTGTGTCGGTTTTTTCCAGGACAACGCGGGGCTCCCCGGCAGCAAACGACCGCTGGCCATACCAGATGAGACTGTCCCGCTGCTGGTCGGACGCGGGTTCAGTGCTCGCAACCGTGTACCCCTCCGGGAACCGGAGGATGAGGGTACTGTCCTTTGCAAGGTACATCCCGCCGGCAAACGCATCGCCTATGGTAAGTCCGGTGCCGGTCTTCTCGGCAAATCCTTCCCATGAAAACGAGTAGACCACAACGCCGTACTTTCCTGTTGGTGAGAGCAGGACAACGGCATCACCGCTCACATCACTAACCTTCATTGGACGCGATGCGGCAACTGATGCCTGTGCTGCTGACCGCTGCATGAGGTCCTGCACCTGCGGGAGGTAGGTTCCGGTCAGGTCCCGGGTGTATTCCTCAAAACCGGCAACATCCGTATCGGATTCCAGCGGTGTGCGATATTCCACCTGCCAGAGGGCTTCCCCGCCATCCATAACAGTGATCGTGTACGTGGTGGTGTAATCCGGGGCCGGGGCTGCTGCCGAGACACCAAAAGCCAGGGCAAGTATCAGGCACACTGTCATCGTAAACCGGATGTACCGGATCGTGTCGTTCATGGAGCACCGTGGTGGCTGAGTATTCTTCATCTTACCAATAAAAAATATCACTATCCGGTTTTTACCGGATATGTTCTTGTTTCACGCGTTAAGTTTTACGGGAATTACCGTTTGCTTTATCGGCACTGTTGCTGTTCCCGTTGCCCTGCCCGTTATCATCACTTTTCTTCCCTGCCTGGGGGGATGCGGTTATCGATGGCGTGGACTTGTCCTGGCCCGCCTTGCCCCGGGTATCCGTTGTCACGTCCGGCTGCTGTGGTGTAACCGTTGTGGTCTTCTGGGTCTTTATCTTCCCCTCATTTTGGGCCTGCGTCCTGTTCTCGTTCCAGATCTCCTCGCCTTCGCCTGCCCGGTTTTCGGTCTGGACCTCGATACGGTAAGCCTTGATGACTGTCCGGTTGTTCTTCTCCATTACCTTCTCAAAGCGTGTCTGGGTCTTCTCCTGGAATTTTTGTTCAAGACCAAGGCTGTTGTTGTACGCCCGTGCAAGGCCTGTATTATCGGGATGGGAGATGAGGAGATTCTCAAGCACGATCTGGTGTTTTGCATGCATCTCCTGTGCATGGAGGAGGCTTGTTTCATTGGACCCGAAATAAGCAAGCCTCGCCTGCGTCTGGCTGACCTTCTGCCAGTACAGTTCAAGAGCCTGATCTGCAGTACCGGTGCGGTTCTCTGCAAGTTCACGCCGGGCTTCTGAGAGGCGTAACCGTGCATGGTTCATCTGTTTATTGACACGCACGCTCTCATTTGTGGTGAAGGATTCATCGAAGTCTTCCCATGCGAGCTTCAGCCCGTACAGGGGACTGTCGGCACCAATCGGGCCTTCATACGGCGGGATGTCACCCATCTCCAACGAATCCGAAGCATCCTGTGCACCGGTGGTTATGGTCTCTGCTGTGGTGATGGTATCGTCTGCTGCAGCGATTCCTGCCGAGCAGAGCAGTGCAAGAATAATAACGCCTGCGAGGATTATTGAATTGATTTTCATATACAAACCTCCATTGTGCGGCACGCTGCCACTGGACATGAGGTGGGTTTTCGGACGCAATAAGGGCCGCGAAAATCCCGCCACGATCCCATTGTTCCGGGTGTGCTGAATACCTGAAATATTGTTCAGGATTGTTCAGATCGGCAAACGGATGGAAATTTGGGGAGAAAATAAAAACGGGGGAAACGCGGCCGAATACAAGGAGATCACGCGGGGACCTGCCGGATGGAACGCGATCAACGGAGCTGGTACGGCATAAAAAAAAGGATCAGACAAGGGCCGCGGTGATGCCAAGCACACCGGACTGTATGATGACGGCAACCGCAATGATGACGCCGGCCATCTCCAGTGCGACGGCAACATTGCCCTTCCTGAGTTCCTCGAACTCCTCAACACCCCTGGTGAGCTTGTCAAGTATATTGAGTGCAAGGTAGATTGCTCCAACGGCAAGGGCGATGCCGAGAAGAAGCTGGAATATTGAAAGAACGATGGCAATCATCCCGTCAATGGAGAGAAGGCCGACACTGAGTGCCTTACCGATGCCTGCGGAGAGGCCTTTGACTCCCGACTCGACCACGATCGCAATGGCAATAAAGACCGCGGCAACGATGATCCCGACCGCGGTGTTTCCTTTGGCGAGTTCCTGTTCCGCATTTATACCCCTGGTGATCTTGCTGAGCGTCCAGAACCCGATATACAGTGCTATAACGGCAAAGACGAGCGCAACGATCAACTGGAAAATTCCAACAACTGCGTTCTCAAGTAGCATATCTATCCTCTTATTGGTATGATGTGTGCCATCTGATGGTAAAAGTATTTCTCTGTAATAATGGGGGTGGAATTATCGATGGGCGGATATATGCAGGATTTACCCGATGCATGTCCTTAAAAATTGGCCGTTATCCAGCTTATTGACCGGGAAAATTAAAAGGGGGACTCGATACGCCCCCCTCCTATTACTGGTCCTTTCTCAACGAGAGGACGTACGGGATGACTATCAGTACGATGAAGAGGATGGCCATGAACTGGAAGAAGATGAAGAGGAGATCCTGCTGTCCCGGAGAATAAAACCTCAGGTCGAACGAGTACGTGTTGGTCCAGGAGACCGTTGTGGTGTTATCGGCACGCCGGGTCACATTTGCACCATTGCTGATTCCGGCGATGAGGGGGTTGTCGACACCGAACTCTTCCGGAATTGTAACGCTTACGTTGTAGGGCTTTTTATAGACTGATTTGAGGTTGTTATCCTTGAGCGGCGCGATGAATGAGACCGTATAATTTCCTTTGGCAAACGAGATGGATGACGGGGCGCCCCAAGGCCTGCTCCAGTTGAACGCGGCCGGAATACCGTCACGGCTGAGTTCGACATCTCCGGCTGCGAGCGGGACATCTTCGCCCATGAATCCCATGTCGGCAAAGGTATACCGTTCGGTACCGGTTATCCCGATGGTGGCATGGTAGGCCGTGCCGTTTGGGAATATGCTGTACTCCGCTGACAGGGCTCCCGCCGGGATGGCGAGCGAGAGCAGGATTACAAGTGCAGCGCAGCGAGCAGCGAGGGCAGGTCCGCGTCGATCTCGGTCGGGGGTTCGCATTGTTTGATCACCGTATCGGGGTCCTTGAGGAGATGGCCGGTAACAACGCAGACGATCCGCTCGTTCCGGTCAATGGCTCCCATCTCTACGAGTTTGCGGATGCCGGCAACGGAAGCTGCGGATGCCGGTTCGACCCCGATACCCTCCTTCCGGGCAAGGTCCCGCTGCATCTGTAAGATCTCCTCATCGGTTACTGTCTCGGCAAGCCCGCCGGTCTTCCGGATTGCGGTCAGGGCCTTTTCCGCGTTCACGGGAGCGCCGATCCGGATTGCGGTTGCAATTGTCTCGGGGTTCTTTTCAGGAACCACCACCGGCAGGTTCTCCCGGATCGCTTTAACCAACGGGCTGGATCCAGCGGCCTGGATGCCGGTCATCATCGGGAGCCGGTCGATGAAGCCCAGTGCCTCCATCTCCATGAATCCCTTGTGGACTGCCGAGATGTTGCCAGCATTGCCAACGGGGAGGACAAACCGGTCCGGCACATCACCGAGCTGGTCAAGGGCTTCCAACCCGATTGTCTTCTGCCCCTCGAGCCGGTAGGGGTTGATGGAGTTGA
>CAZMCL010000149.1:0-4952 GCA_964564375.1 uncultured Methanoregula sp.
GACTGCCCGGGGGTCGCGGCTCTCCCCAAGAGCAATCACTGCCAGGATCCGCTCCTGCGTGCGATGGTCATTCATGGTTTTATCGATAAGCCGGTAGATCCCGGCCGGACGGGGCATGGACCCGGCCCAGTTTTCTCCAGACATTTCTGCAATTGAACCCATAATTCACCTCCATAATGTTATTCAGCAATCGTTTCCGTGCAGCCCCGCAAAGGATGAACAGGCAGGACTTGTCAGTTTACGAAAAAGAGCAGCCGCTTACCAAGAAAAGCAAAGGCCGGACAGGCCCGGGAATTATTGTGTTGCGGCTCGTTTCGCATTACCGGATACATCTCACGCAATGTATAAAAAATTTTCTTGGACTTCCCGCAGTTTACAAGGATTATTACGGATCCGCGTAACCAGAAACCCTCCGGCAGCCCCTACCGTTCCCAGACGGGCTCACCTGCGTAGGAAATCTTCCGGAGCCGGTGGTAGGGGATGCATTTGGTACCGGCTGGCGTGGTGATCTCAAGATACTGGTCCGTAAGGAAAGCTATCATCTCACCCTGTGCCGATGAGCGATCGCCTGGTGCCCCGCGGTCGACATACCAGACAGTGATCTGATCAAAAGAGTACCGCGGATCGTGCCAGTATTTCAGAAGCAGTGTGTGACTGGTGAGCATGCACCCTCGCCTGCCGTGGATATGATACTCTGTCGCCATCAAGGTTTCGAAAGCGCAGATATTCCCCCTCATCAGGATGCAGGTCCGCATGCTCCCTCCAATGGATTGGTCGCCATTTCCGGTGCAGAAATGCTCGCATCAGCCCATACCAACTGGTTTTTTTAAAACCATAGTGTGGTGCAGGTATGGGAATTGGGGCTTTTTAAGAGGGCGTTCCAGTGGAAGGGAAGGGGTATAAAAGGATGATCAATTTGCCGGATTGTCAGAATATGGACGGTAATATAAGAGAACCCGAAAACAAGAAGATCGCGGGCAGTTTTTTCCCTGAGGAATTCGCCGGTTGGTAATACCATTGGATTACCAGAGGAATTGGATCGTAAGGAAGCAGGGCACTGTTGTTGTTTACAGAACAGCAGCGGCTGGAGTACAAAAAGGAACACCGGGTATGCACTACGGACATCACAGAACAGGAACATGCAGGGAAAAACCGACATAGCCCCAATCTGGGTTTGTGAAAAAGATGCTCTGTTGAAAACATCAATCGCTACGATGGGGGCAAAATGCCCCCATAACCCCAAAGAAGATGTTTGCCACCGCCCCGTAGGGCGCCCCTCGGCGGCTTCAATTATGAGCTCACTAGAAATTATTGTTCCGGTTTTTTCGTTTTACAAAACAGGTAATACGTCATTATCCTTATTGGGGGTGCCACAGCGGCGGGGCGTCAGCCTAAAAGAGCGTAAACATTTCCTTAAATCATTTCTACAATGCAGAAAAACAAAAAGACTGCACCGGATTACCGGTGCACCGGAACCTTGCGTTGTATCCCGGACTCATCGCCGGCTGCAGGCCGGAAATGCAAACGTGAACAACGCGGGGATCCGCTGGATCTGCTTTTTTTGGTTAAACTGGTTTCTTCTTTCTGCCGGTCCGGGTGAGTTTGGGTGCCGGTCTGATGGGGCTGGGTTTGTTGGTATGGGGGCCCAGTTCTTCCTCATGCGGGTGGGAGTGCGGGGTATGTTTCTCGGACATGACCGGTTTCTTGATGGGCTTGTGGGGCGGGTGTGGAAGCGGGTGGTCGACGGGGTGATGGCGGGCGTCCTCGAGATGGCGGTCCCGGTCCATGCCGGATCCTTTTATGGGGGCCTCTTTTTTCACCGTACTTTTGGGAAGTGCCTTTCGCGGTGGCATAATCAGTAATCCGCTCCCGGCAGATAAAGGAAACGGGTGCCGGGGAGGATAAAAAAAGTGCGGCGGGATGCCGGCCCCCTCATCCCCGCTTGTACCCGAATTTCCGCAGGAATTCCCGCCGGGAGGTAACATCGGCCGGGCCTTCTATGCCCCGGGGCTTCATGCCGTCAATGACCCCGAGAATCCCCCGCCCGAGCGCCGATTCGGCAACGATTACGTCCACGGGGTTTGCCGTGGCGCAATAGATGGTACAGACTTCCTGCAGGTCCTTGATGGCGTTGAGGACATTGATGGGATAGCAGTTCTCTAAAAAAATGATGAACGAATGACCAGCCGCAATCTTTGATGCGTTCTCCTGCGCCAGTGCAACCAGCGCATCATCGTTTCCCTCGCAGCGGATCAGGCAGTCGGCCGAGGCCTCGCAGAACGCGAGCCCGAACTTCGCATCCGTCACCGAGCCGGTGACGGCCTCAGCAATATCCTCAGCGGTCTTGATGAAATGCGACTGGCCAAAGATGAAATTTACCTCCTCCGGCTTGGTTATGGGCACGAGACTGAATTCAAACGTACTTCCCATGGATATCACCACAAGGGTGAGATGCGTGCCGGTACGCATAAATGCATTGCTGACACCGGGCCAGGAATACCGGTGCTGCATTATTTAATCCCGGACGACGAACGTCCCACATATCCATATGATTATGGAGGACTGGTCTTCATGAAATCCCATATCCCGTCCCTTGTCCTGCTCGTGCTGCTTGCCATTGCCCTGCTCATCGCCATACCGGCCTCTGCTGTCAAGACCGCACAGACGTCCGTTGACGACTCCCTGACCCGGGGCAGCCGTTTCACCGTCACCCTCACAGGGAAGCCCAACACCGCGTACTACATCTGGCTGCCCGGTACATCATCGATGACCGGTGAGGAGTACGACCAGCCACCGATGATTGCCGATTATACCGAGAACGTGAGAAAAGATCCCGCTGGAGGGCCGTACACCATCGGGTCCTACCAGTATAATAACGGCAACGGGAAGACCATCCTTGACGATGTTGCGCCCGCCTCCGCATCGATGTCCAACACCAACTACTATGCGCTCGCCACCACCAACAACGCAGGGCAGGCGTTTGTGGAGTTCCAGACTTCACTCTATACGGGCCTGCGATCTTATTCGGTCAAGGCCGAGAACCCGGAGTCGGTTGAGCGCGACACGCTTGATGTGGACGTAGCCGTGCATTCCCGGACTGCCCCCACGATGGCCATTTTCACAGAAGAACCAACAGTGGCACCGGTCATCACCACCCGGGTCGTGACGACCATCGTCACTGCAACCCCGCCCCCGACAACACAGGCAACGGTTCCGCCCGCCTCACAGACGACCGTGACGCCGGCGCCACTCCCGACAACAAAAGCGGCGGCTGGACTCCTGCCGCTTGCCTGCGCGGTGCTGGCAGCGCTGCTCTGCACCAGGAACAAACAGCAGCGGTAAAAAGGAAAGTTCAGGAGAAGATCGAGAAGTCGTTCTTGAGCGCAATCGTCTCGATTATTGGCTGGAGGGCCGCTTCGGTAACGCCGAACTTTTCCATGTACATCCGGAGAACGATCTTCTCTTCGCCCGCAAGGATGCCGTCTGCCATGGCAAGGTCGCAGAGGATGACGAGGGTTGCCAGCTTCTGCTTCTCGTCAAGGACCGCGGCGACCATGTCGATGACACCGGGGAACTTGTTGGCTTTCAGGACTTCCATTGCGGTGTTGATGGACGTGCGGTCGCCCCGGACTATTTTGGCAAGGTCGTTGATCTCTGCCTTGTCGATCACACCATCGGCCGCAATGACCGTGATGGCCGAGAGGACTAATGCGGATTTCGGGTTGAGCGTTGCAGGTTTGCTTCCGGTCAGTTTGTCAAAGACTCCCACGGATGTGCACCTCTTTTTGGCGTGTCTGAGGGATTGTCCCTGCTCCTTCATCTGGGTTTCTCTACCCGGGATTTGTGTACCCATCCCGGACAGGGAGCATATCCCTTAATACCTGCGCCTCTAAAAATCAGTACCGGGCAGGCCGGCCAGTTACATCATGTCGCTACAACCAGCAGAAAATAACATGTGCACGGCAGCACGCGAGGCAGATGCGATCCAGCGGTTCTTTTCCCGGCCGGTATACCTGAGCCTCACCATCGGCATCCCGTTCTGCATCTTCAAGCTCCTTTTCGGGATCACGGCATTCCGGCTCGGGACCGAAGGGAACACCACCCTTTTTTTCTTTGGCGGGGCTGTTGTGGTCTGGGCAACTGCCGACCTCTTCATGAACATAAGCCGGTCGCTCCTGGACCTTGCGCATCGTGAGCCCCGGTTCGAGTTCTGCACGATCGCCCAGCTGGGCCGGATCTTCAACAAACCGCTGCTCTTTCTGGCCGTGGACACTCTTATTACGTTTTCCATCATCTGCGCAATGCTGTGGCTCGGGTGGATCACCCGGCTCGACCGCGCCGAACTCGTCCTGTGGTACACGGCCACCACGGCAAACCTCATCAGCCTCTCACTGGTCATCCTCTACAACGAGATCCGGAACAGCTGATCTGGTCCCGGGACAAGAGTTCCCAGCCCATAATAATCCCTCCCGCGGATAATGGTATATACTCCACACGATCGCCGGTACCATATGGGGACACAGGCTTACGGCAGGAGTTCTCACCCGGCTCATCCCGTTTCTGGCCTCAATACCGTTCTATGGCATGGACGGGCCCTTGTTATCGACCCTTCAAATTTCTCATGATTGTTATCGGTTCACTGACCGCCTCGATACTCCTGGTCTGGTTCTTCAGTATCGTCCCGGGATCTTTTGCGCGCGAGGCCGTTATTACCGGGGTAGTATGGCTCGCGAGGAACCGGGCGCTGGATCTCCTCATCCTTGTCGGGCTGATGGTGATGTCCCCCGGAGAGTACGCTACCGGGATTGGGTTGAGGTACCTTGTAATACCAGCCATGGTCATCCCCGCGGGGATTATTGCCGAAAGGGCGGTGGTAAAGGCACGGATCTGACCGTCCGGACCCCCTCAATTTAAAACTGCACCAACAGACTGCTTCTTATACTGTGAGAGCA
>CAZMCL010000150.1:0-4936 GCA_964564375.1 uncultured Methanoregula sp.
TCAGAAACGAATATAAAAAATTTGAGTATTTACATGTCACAACAACTTGGCGGACAGCAAATTGTCATTCTCAGGCAGGGAACTACACGGACCCGAGGTATGGAAGTCCATCAATCGAATATTATGGCTGCAAAGGTGATCGCCGCGACCGTCAGGTCAACGCTTGGTCCCCGCGGCATGGACAAGATGCTCGTGAACCAGAGTGGTGGGGACATAGTCATCACCAATGACGGGGCGACAATCCTTGGGGAGATCGCGGTGAAGCACCCCGGCGCGAAGATGGTCATCGAGGTCGCACGTACCCAGGACAAGGAAGTCGGGGACGGCACAACCACCGCGGTCATCCTTGTCGGCGCTCTCATGGAGCAGGCCGGATTGATGCTTGAGATGGGCATTCACCCGACCGTCATCGCTGAGGGGTACCGTATGGGTATGGAAAAGGCGCTGGAGATCGCAGACGGTCTCTCGCTCAGGGTCGACTCCTCGGACCGGAATCTTCTCCTCAGGATCGCCAATACCGCAATAACCGGGAAGTCCATCGAGCAGGTAAAGGTCAAGCTTGACAGCATTATTGTCGATGCGGTCATGACCGTGGCTGATAAGGTGGACAAAAAAGTCCTCATCAATGAAGAAGATGTGATGATCAAGAAACAGAAAGGGCAGTCCATGGATGACGCCGAACTGATCCGTGGCGTGGTCATTGACAAGATCCGGGTCCACGACGGTATGCCCAAGAAGATCGTAAAGGCAAAAGTCGCCCTCATCGCGAACCCTCTTGAGATCAGCAAGACCCAGATTAAAGCAAAGATCAGGATCTCCTCAACGGACCAGATCAATGCGTTCAGCACGCAGGAGCGCGAAGCGTTAAAGAAACTCGCCGATGCGGTTATTGCAAGCGGTGCAAACGTTCTTCTCTGCCAGAAGGGAATTGCGGATATCGCCCAGTTCACCTTTGCCAGGGCCGGCATACTTGCCATCGAAGACGTGCCGGAGAAGGATATGATGTTTGCCAGCCGGGCGCTTAACGCAACCATTGTAAACAAGGCTGAGGCACTTAGCGCAAAAGACCTCGGGGTCGCGGACCTTGTGGAAGAAGATACGGAGGGTAATGTGACCCGCATATCCGGGTGCACGAACCCGAAGACCACGACCATCCTGCTCCGCGGGACCAGCGACTACCTGCTCGAAGAGCTCGAGCGGGCAGTTGTTGATGGCACCCGCGTAGTGATGGATGCCATGGAAGACGGCACATATGTTGTCGGCGGCGGAGCGGTCGAGACCGAGCTTCTCATGAAGATCCGAGATTACGCCCAGACTGTCGGGGGCCGCGTGCAGCTGGCAATCGAAGCCTACGCAGGCGCCTTCGAGTCCATTCCCCGGGCACTTGCGGAGAACTCCGGCTTCGACCCGATCGACAAGTTAGTCGAGCTCAAGAATGTCCACGCCATGGGCAGGAAGAATGCCGGACTGGACGTCTATACAGGCAATGTCATTGATATGCTGGAAGAGGGCGTCATCGAACCCCTCCGGTCCAAGCGCCAGTCCATCCAGAGTGCATCGGAGACCGCTGTCATGCTCATCCGCATTGATGACATGATGGTCTCAGCGTCGCATAATTGATCCCGCAAGCCGGGTAGATGGGGGGATGAGTTACCCATCTCATTTTTTTTGTTTTTATTGCTCTGTAGAAATCATTTGAAGTGATGATGGGGGCAAAATGCCCCCATACCCCCTTTAAGATGCTTGCCGCCGACCAAAAAGGGCGCCCCGCGGCGGCATCAATTTCTGTTTTGTGAAAACAATTTTTGTTGGGAGTGTCCCGTACAGGTAGTGCGGAGGCATCGCATGCGCCCCCGCCCCCTTGGGGGCAGGGTTGGCGCAAGGGGGGTACCATTTTTATGGAATGAGGATTTCTACAGAGCAGTTTTTATTTTTCAGGGATTTCCCGTTCCAGCTTACCAATCGCATCCTCAAACGAAGCTTCCCATGCTTCGAGCATGGTGACGCATTCCTGTAATTGTTTGATTTTTAATTCCGACTCAAGCCGGAACCATGGCAGCGGGGTTTTGTTCCTGCCGGTCTTTTTCCAGAGAAACAATCCATAACTGTCTGCCATAAATGAACGATATTCCCTGCCCAGCCAGTCTGTCTCAGCATAGATCGCGTCAAACTTTTTTTGCAACGCGGGCCCGGCCCGTACGGTTTCACCGGTTTTGAACCGCCGGTACAGGGAATCCGTCTTTTTCCGGCAGGTTTCCTGCCGGATGATCGTATTATAAAAATCCCGGAACCTGATAAGCACGGGAGCTGCCAGGTCTTTTAACCGGCGCTTATGGTGACAGACAGCGGCACTTTCATCCAGGTATCTCTGGTAGTTTCCCTTCAGGACCTCCTTAACCCAGACCTCAAGGGGAATTTCCGGGTTGTTGGTGGTAAAGAGCGTCTGTTTTTTAGCATGCAGCCCGGCACTCCGTATGCCCCTGGTAATGAAGATATGATTTTCAGGCCCGGTTAAAAAGAAAGAATCATCGATATAGGGGATACGTTCATCAGGCCGGTCGTCATCTTCGTGCAGGTATGCATGGTATTGTGATGCAAAATCCCGCGACCGCCCGAGGAAATTGTCCAGCAGCCAGTACGATTCGATCCCCGCGTCCCGGTATTTTGTATCCCGTTCTTCCAGTTCACCCGGGGAAATCGTGCTTATCTGGATCTCAAAAACAATCTTCCTGCCATCCTTGATTGCACAGACATCCGAGATCCATGTGCGGTCCGGTGCCGGGTACTCGACGTACGTCTCCCACTGCCCGGCCTTGCAGATCCGGTAGATCAGGTATTTGAGTTCCAGGTGCTCCCGGGACTCCTCTTGGTAATTACATCCGGTATCAACCGCGTGGTAAAAGTGCTGCGTTCCCCGTTTTGATATCCGCAGATGTCCCGCCGCCCCGCAGCAGGCCATCGTGACGGGGAGTCCTTTCTTATGCCGTGATTTAAGGTTCGTCCATTCTTCTTTGGAAAGGTCCGGGCCGATAATTGTCTCTTTGTCAACAATCGCCTTCAGGGGCACACTGATCTCGTTTGCCGGTTGTCAATAAAATCCTGCCCGAAAAAATTTCCAACAAATGAAGGGCCCGCAGTGAAAAATTCAGCAGTCCCTCCCCGCGATTGCATGTGCCGGGCTCCCATCCTGCCATCACCGGCCCACGCGGGAGCCCCCCCCGCCGGCACCGGTCTTGTGGCTGCAACTGCAATTGCGGGGACCGGCAATCCCGGCACCGTACGAATCCCCGGCTGGTTTACCCGTCCGCGACAAAAAAACCCGGTCCGGGGAACCGGGACCTTCGTGCCCGGTTTTCGCAAGGTAAAAAAAGTGGCTATGCCCCGTTCTTCACTATCGGGATAGCACCAATATCGAGGTACTGGCCGCTCTTTCGGGTATATCGCGGCCACGTAACATTCATCCCGCCATTCGGGTCCCCGGTCTTTGCAAACCGGGTCCAGAGATCGATGAGATTGTCAGCGACCCGGTCGTTTGCCGGATCCGGCGGTATCGGGACCCCAAATAACAGGATCGTCTCGCTCCCGTGGAATGCCCCGTAAGGCTGCCCGGGCAGGACATAGGTGTACTGGTACCGCCAGGTGTTCTGGTTTATGTCTGAATTCGAACCTGCCACAAACTTCACCGCATCGGTGAAGTCATAATCGGTCATGATCTGCTCAAGCCGGGTCTGGACCTCAGCGGTCGAATTGGCCGGATATTTTGCGAGGACCGCATCAGCGTCTTCGAACCGGTTCCGGATAAATGTCTGGTACACCGGAACCATCATGTTTGCACCGGCTGCCAGTGTCGTCCCGTCATCGGCATTGCTCCCGATAATGAGGGGGACCGAATTTATGCGGTGGTTACGGAACAGCGTGTCCGGGGAATCCGGGATGAGCCAGCCGTCGATCGTAGGCTCGAAGTGCCGCATGTTCACCATCTGGAACGGGGCGGCCGGCCAGGGCGTTGCATTGGTAAGTTCATGGTAAGGCAGTTTCCGCATCTGCGCTATCGTGTCCGGCCCGGAGTAACCGAGGCTCTCTGCAAACGTTTCCCCGAGCTGCTCGGCATCGGCTTTGGAATTGAGGGCATCAATTTCCGCACCGTTCGTCCAGAACGTGCCGCTCTCGACAATGGCCTGCTGGTACAATCCTTTGGTCTGCGGGCTGACGAGGTGGATAAGGATGCTCTCCCCACCCGCGGACTGCCCGAAGATCGTCACCCGGGACGGGTCGCCGCCAAACTCCCCGATATTCTTCTGAACCCACTGCATGGCAGCGATCTGGTCAAGGAGGCCGTAATTGCCCGAGACATTGTACGGGGACTCAGCATCAAGCTCGGGATGGGCAAGGAACCCGAGGGCGCCAACCCGGTAATTGGTCGTGACCACAACAACTCCTTTCTCTGCAAGGGCGGTTCCATTATACAGCGGCATGGAACCCGCAATCTTTCCGAACGCCCCGCCATAGAAAAAGATCATGACCGGCAGTTTCTCATCGGCACTCTTTGCCGGGGTCCAGACATTGAGGTACAGGCAGTCCTCGCTCATGTTCAGCGTGGGGTCCGCAAGCGTTGGCTGGGGACAGGCCGGTGAATAGACCGTCGTCTCCTTCACACCCTCCCATGGCTGTACCGGTGCCGGAGGTCTCCACCGCAGGTCTCCGGTCGGCGGAGCTGCGAACGGGATCCCCGTGAAAACACGGAGATTGCCCTGCTGCATGCCCGAAACAGATCCGGCATCGGTCTTTACTACGACCGTATCCGTCTTCGCTCCACTGGCGTCCGATCCATTCTGGGTACATCCTGCCAGGAGTAAAAAACCGATGAGGACCAGGCATATTACCAGGATGCCCTGTGTTCCTTTACGTGGTTGCATGTGATTTCATCCCCAAATTT
>CAZMCL010000151.1:0-4920 GCA_964564375.1 uncultured Methanoregula sp.
GACCAAGCCCCCCAAGGGCATCCTGATATTCGGCCCGCCGGGCACCGGCAAGACGCTGCTTGCCAAGGCTGTGGCCAATGAGAGCGAGTGCAACTTCATCGCAGTAAAGGGCCCCGAGCTCCTCTCGAAGTGGGTCGGGGAATCGGAGAAAGGCGTGCGGGAGATCTTCCGGAAAGCCCGGCAGGCGTCCCCGTCCATCATCTTCTTCGATGAGATCGATGCCCTCGTACCCAAGCGCGGATCCTACCAGGGATCATCGCACGTCACCGAGAGCGTGGTCTCCCAGATCCTCACTGAGCTGGACGGCATGGAGGAGCTGAAGAACGTCACGGTCCTTGCGGCCACCAACCGCCCGGACATGCTTGACGACGCCCTGCTCCGCCCGGGCCGGCTCGAACGGCACATCTACGTGCCCGCTCCCGATGAGGAGAGCCGGAAGAAGATCTTCGAGGTCTACCTTGGCGGGGACACCGAGGCGATCCTTGCAAAGGACGTTGACATTGATGCGCTCGTAAAAGGGACCGAAGGCTACGTTGGCGCCGATATCGAGGCTGTTGTGCGGGAAGCCAAGATGGCTGCCATGCGGGACTTCATCGTCCACATGGCCGACAGCACCGAGCAGGAGCGCAAGGATGCAATCAAGAACGTCATGCTGACCAAAGCCCACTTCGATGCAGCAGTCCTCAAGGTGAAAGGCTCCCTTGACCGGGACGCCATCGAACAGTCCGAGCGGCAGGCCTGGCAGATGCTCTACAACACCGAGCAGCGGGAGATCCTTGATGCGGCATCCGCAGCAATCCACCATGCTGGGATGCTGCACAAGGATGCGGACGAAGCAGCCCTCGCAAAACTGCGGAAAGCAACCTTCCAGCGCAAAAAGGACTTTGCTGCCATCAAAAAGATGACCGATGAACTGGAGAAGAAGTCAAAAAAGCAGACCCATAAGGAGGAATAAGTCATGAACGGATATCCACGGGATATGTTTGAGGAGATGGACACAATCTTTTACCATCTTTTCAGCCGCATGCACGAAGATTTCATGGACGGAAGCCCGCAGGTTACCGGGTTCCGGATTGTAATCGACAGTGCAATGGCCCCCGGGGCCATGCAGGAATCCCCGGCGCACCAGCCCCGGGCCAGCCTGAACCCGGCAGCGGAGGTTCACCGGCTTGATGATGAGGTAAAGGTCATCGCCGAGTTACCCGGGGCAGCCAGAGAGAGCATAAGGCTGGATGTGCAGGGCTCAATGCTCATCATCGATGCGGACGGTCCCGACACACCTTATCACACAGCGGCCAGCCTGCCGGCAGTTGATAGCGGCTCGATACAGTCCACGTTCCGGAACGGTGTCCTGGAAGTCACGTTCCGGGTCCTGCCGGAAGAGCCGGTGTCGGCATAACACTCCCTTTTTTAATTTCCTGCCTGATTGAAAGGCGATTGGTTTATGCTGCAATTGTTTTTGCTGTCATGGATCCCGGTTTCCGATTACGTGAGTTCCTCTTCTTGCGATGAGATAAGGTCGGTTGCAGGTAATACGACGTCATCCGAAAGCGGGGGATGCCACAGCGGCGGGGGCAAAAGCGTAAGCGGAGCCCCCATGAGCGTTAGAGTTTTTGCAATGATTTCCCAAGAAATTCCGGATTCTTGATAAGATGATGGGGGCAAAATGCCCCCATACCCCCATTAGGATAATTGCCGCCCCCCTGAAGGGCGCCCCGCGGCGGCCTCAAATAAAGTTTAATTATTCTACAATCACTTGTTAAACCAACATTTTTTATTATCTCCTCCATGACTGTCAGGAATAGTTTATCCGATGCAGCCTGACATTTTTTTTTAATCTGCCATGTGGGTCAATTGAAATTTTCTCTCAAAAAGACCGGCCTCCATCACCCCATTCCGGATTTTTCTTCCCCTCCGGCCAGATAATAACTCTCATAAGTCATTGAATCCAACGACTACACATTAAATCGGGTTTCCCTAATTTCAGGATATATCCGTGGTTGCTGCCCGGAACTAGCAGCAGAAGGCGATTACCATGCAACTCAAAGATTTCCTCATCAGAGCAGGAACAGAAAAGAACCTCATGGAACTGATCCTCTTTCTGAGCACGCAGGTCCATCATGTCCGGAAAGGGTTTCTCACGACTGTCAAGAAGATCCCGGTCGAAGAACAGACGGTCAACACGTTTGGTGAAGAGCAGATGGCCCTCGACATTTATGCCGATGCGGTCTTCATCTCTGCCCTGAAAAATTCCCGTCTCGTCCGGTACATCGCCACCGAGGAACAGCGCGATATTATCGAGATTGAAAAGCCGAAAAACAATTTTGGTGTAGTTATCGACCCCCTTGACGGGTCTTCCCTTATTGATGTGAACCTCTGCGTTGGGTCAATCATTGGCATTTATCCCGGGCATGTCCTTGAGAAAGGCTCAACGATGGTGGCGGCACTATATTTCCTGTACGGGCCACTCACCACCCTGACTTTCACGACCGGCAAAGGGGTCCACGAATTCGCCATGAATGAGGATGGTGAATTTATGCTCAAACACCAGGACATGAAAATCCCGGAGGGGAAGATTTACGCTCCCGGTGCCCTCCGACGGGATTACCTCCCGGCCCATGCAAAATGGATCGAGCACCTTGAAGAGGATGGCTACAAGCTCCGGTTCAGCGGCTGTTTTGTTGCGGACGTCCACCAGATCCTCCACAAGGGGGGAGTCTTCACCTATCCCGGGTTCAAGGGCAAAGAGAAAGGAAAGCTGCGCCTGCTCTATGAGGCAAACCCGATGGGGAAGATAATCCACGAGGCCGGGGGAGCTATCAGCAATGGCACAATGGATATCCTGCAGATCACCCCGACTGCTATTGAGGACCGGACGCCAATCTACGTTGGCAGCAAAAGAGAGATTGGCCTTATTGAAAAGTTTATGTCCCAAGGATGAGTATTACGCAAGTGAAGGACTTATGAGCGCACAAGGTTTTGGCCCCATTGCCGGGTCTGCAATATTTAAG
Source organism: uncultured Methanoregula sp. (assembly GCA_964564375.1). Classification (GTDB taxonomy): domain Archaea; phylum Halobacteriota; class Methanomicrobia; order Methanomicrobiales; family Methanospirillaceae; genus Methanoregula. The sequence goes on from CAZMCL010000151.1 coordinate 3,012, forward strand.
GGAATTTCCGGCCAGAAGAAGATCATCATGGCCGCGAATATCCGGGTTACCCACGTGGCAAAAGGTATTTTCCGGGCTGCAAAGGATACTGACTCTGCAATCTTCATGGAGCTGGCACGGTCTGAAAGCGATCTCAAAGGGGGCTATACCGGCATGACGCCCGATGTATTCTCGGAGAAGATGCAGGCCGCAGCCAAAGCCACCGGCTGCGACATCTGGGCTCTCCATGCTGACCATATCACGGTCAAGAAAGGAGATGCCGCCGAAGTTGAGGGGACAAAGGAGCTCATCGATGCCCAGATTAAAGCTGGCTACACATCGTTTGCCATCGACGCCTCGCACCTCTTCAATTTCGAAGGTAAAAATGTCCGCGAGGAACTCTCCGAGAACATCCGGGTTACGACAGACCTCGCCCGTTTCATCAAAAGCCGGATGAACGAAAAAGAGTTTGGCCTCGAAGTCGAGGTAGGCGAGATCGGGAGAAAAGATACCGGGGGCCTCATTCTGACAAAGCCTGAGGAAGCCGTTGAGTTCATCAAAGCCTTAAATGAGAACGATGTCCACCCGCAGGTACTGGCCATAGCAAACGGCAGCACCCACGGGCATGTCTATGATGCCAGCGGGAACGTGGTCGAGCAGCTTTCCATCGATATTCCCCAGACAAAAGCAATTGCACAGGCACTCCGCGACAACAACTTAAAAGTCGGTATCGCCCAGCACGGTATCACCGGCACTCCCCGGGACCTCATCAACCTCCATTTCCCAAAAGGGGATATCATCAAGGGCAATGTTGGCACCTTCTGGCAGGACGTGGTCTACTCTACGTTCAAGGTATATGAACCGGAACTCTACAAGAACATCCAGGAATGGACGCTTGAGAAATTCCGGCCTTCAAATCCCGGCAAGAGCGACCGCCAGATCTTTGACGGGAACTGCAAGAAGGCGATCAAGGAGTTCTATAAAGAGATCTATTCGGTTGAGGAAGCCACCGAGCACGCCATCGAGGCCATGGCTTATGCCGAGAGCCTCGTCTTTTTCCGGGCCTTTAGTTCAGAGGGGTCTGCTTCATTAGTAAGAAAGACCATTGGGTAAAATTACAGCAAATTTTTTTTGCTGGCATATGGGGGAGGATCGCATGCCAAAGACAACTATCTCGGTAATCAAAGCGGATGTGGGAAGTTTTCCGGGCCATTCGCGCACCCATCCAAAGCTCCTGGAAAAAGCCGCAAAGATGCTCAAAAATGAGAAGGGAAAACTTCTCATCGATTCGTTTGTCACGCATTGCGGGGACGATCTCGAACTTATCATGACGCATACCCATGGAGTGGACAACGAGAAGATCCACAAGCTTGCCTGGGATGTGTTCATGGAATGCACGAAGATCGCAAAAGAGATGAAACTCTACGGCGCCGGGCAGGACATGCTCGCCGATGCATTCGCGGGCAATGTGCGGGGGCTTGGCCCCGGCGTTGCCGAGATGGAGTTCGAGGAGCGGGCGTCAGACCCGGTCTTAATCTTCATGGCGGACAAGACCGAACCGGGCGCATGGAACTTCTTCTTATACAAGATCTTTGCCGACCCGTTCAACACCGCAGGACTTGTCATCGATCCCGTGATGCACAAAGGTTTCGTGTTCGAGGTCCACGATCTTTTCGAGAAACGGATGATTCTCTTCTCCTGCCCTGAGGAGATTTACAGCCTGCTGGCATATATCGGTGCGCCGTCACGGTACGTGGTAAAGCATGTCTTTTCCCGTGACGGTGTGATTGCCGCATCGAGCAGCACCCAGCGCTTAAGCCTGATCGCCGGGAAATATGTAGGCAAGGACGACCCGGTCATGATCGTCCGCTCCCAGAGCGGTTTTCCCGCGGTAGGTGAAGTGCTCGAGCCGTTTTGCACACCCGTTCTT
>CAZMCL010000152.1:0-4892 GCA_964564375.1 uncultured Methanoregula sp.
TCACCTCTGTCCCGAGGGTCATCTGGATACGGGAACCGTCCTGCATGGTGGCATCGAGGATCGGTTCTGCAATCGAGATGTATTTACCGGACCGCTGGGCGAGCTTGGTCACAAAGGAATCTAGTTCTTCATTGACATGGTACGCAAGGGTCGTCTTCATCGATTCATAACTCGAATGGAAGGCAAAGATGGGCGTGTGAATACCATCGCACGATATATCTTCAATATATTTGTCGTGCATGATCGGGTCGATGAGACCGTCTCCGAGGAAATCCTTATGCATATTATAGTGAATCTTCTCGATCTGGACGGGATCCAGTTTAATCCCGTAATCATGGATGATATCTTCACAGGCAAGACGGAGTTTTTTGCGGGCATCATCCCGGGAGATGTCCTTTGTGTTAATATCAAGCGTCTCAAAGAGCCGCTCCTTTAACTCCTTCAGGAGGTCTTTTTCCGGCTCGGTCAGTTCCGGTTCAAGGACATGATAGGTATATTCGTGTGTTGAGTGGTCATAGGTGATGCGGATATATGCATACGGTTCGTTGACCGGGTACATCTCCATCTCCTCAAGACCCGCCTTGGGATGGAAACTGAGATCGACAAGGGGGCCGTGTTTCTTGGGATCATATTCTTCCTGTTCGGCACGGATCGCCTTGAAGAGGGTCGAGAAGCCAAACCGTTTGGCTTCCGGTTTTATCTTTGCCTTCTCGGCAACCATCTCTTCTTCGATGTCAAGGTCTTTGAACCCGACAGTGGAGAACTCTTTTTTCCAGATCTCGTCAAATTCCGGGGGGAGCGCACTGCTTCCCGTCCCTTCAAATGCGTTGATACGGCCGTGGAGCTTGAGTTCCTCGATCTGGAAGGTTGCTCCCTTTGGCAGTATAAGACCGGAGAAGTCCGTGATCTGGTCAACGGAGATAATCTTCTCGTTAGCCTCTGTCTCATTACCGGTCGTGACCGGTTCTTCGGCAGCCAGACGAACCTTTTTTGCAACCTTGCCCTTCTTGAGCGCTGCCTTGGGATCCTCATCAATGATCTCGATGATCGGCTCTTTTTGCAGGGGTTCCTGATCGCGGGGTTCTGGTTCAGCGGGCAAGGGTGCCGGGGGTTCCTTGAGAGGGGGTTTGGGGGGGGTTGACTCAGGAGCGGGAGGTTCCGGGGTTTGCACAGGGGGAGCTGCCTGTGCCTTGCCCATGGTGGAGAGAAGTTTTCCTAATGTTTCCCGCACATCTTTTCCGTAGGTGTCAGGTTTCTGAACAAACGCGGGTTCCGGAGCCGGTTCCGGAGCTGGGAGGGGTTCATCTTCCAGCAGGTCTTCAAAATCAGTGATCTCTTCTGCCGGTCCAACAACGAGTTCCAGGGGCGGTGGCGGAGGCCGGGCCGGTTCCTGCGCGGGAACCGGGGCAGAGACCTGCTCCGGCTTGTTTGCCATGCCCAGTTTTTTCATAAGGGCGGAGAAATCGCCATCACCGGCGCCGGGATCCGGGATACCAGATGCAGGAGGCGGTGGCGGGGCATCCCGAACAATTTGCCCTGCATCGGCCGGTTCCTTTGCCGGGGTCTTCTTCTTTGCTCCCCCGATCATCTTCATCAGTGAATTTATATCATCAAACGAATCGTCATCATCGTTACTCATGTCTGACCTCCCCCGCAGTTATGCTGGAAAACCCGCAGTTTGTCGTTCCCGGAAAAGTTTCCAGTAATCTATAAAAGATAATTTTGCTTAGGAGTATATCTATCCTGCGGAATAAACCGGCAGGTTTTGTGCGCCCCAAAAGCAGATAATCGCACATTTTATGGAATTCCCGAGAATGTGCGGGGAGATATTATCCACCAATCTCTTTCTGGATGCTTTTAAGTACAACCCGGATAAGCCCCAGCTGGGCATCAGCCCGGGTAAAAATACAAAGATACAGATCACCGCAGGGCGCGATGATGAATTTATTGCTGGGTGTCTCAAGGATGAGTTGATCGAGATGCCCGATATCCATCTCCTGCGCAATCTTTGTACCGGCCCGGGCAAAATCCTCAGCAGATGCGGCAACGTGCTCGAAGTCAGCATCGCCAAGCGACTGAACCGGGAACCCCTCAAAGAACGCTGATACTGCCAGCACACCGGGTTGGATTAAGATCTTGTTGAGCTTGCTCTCATCCAGAAGTTCCGGAGCACCAGCCGGGGTTTTTGGTTCGGAGGGTGGAGCCGTTACCGGGGCCGGGCTTTCCAGAGTGAGGAGAAGCTGTTCGTCCCGGGAGATCTGGATGGCCTGGGCAAACTCCTCACGATCGTACCGGTGAAGGCTGAAGGTTTGCGGTGAATCGTCCTCTCCAGCGTCAAGCGTCATGTGGGAGAGGGCTTCTTTACCTTTGAATTCACCATCCCCGTCTTTGAAATAGGCTGAGATCAGCCGGCCGTTGTCGGTCAGGATGAAGCCATGTCCGGTGCCGGTCGTGATCTCGATCGCCCCGCAGAAGGCCATCATGTCCTGGATGAATCCTTCATCCTGGGGATTGGAGATAGTCCCTCCATCGGTTCCCGCTGGAAATTTCATAAAAATAGGGGAAGATTACAGGGCAGCAACAATGCGCTCTTTGTTCTTCTTTAGTTCGTACCGGATCCTGCCGACATTTGCTGTGGTATCAGCAACAATAGCAATAAGTTCGTCCGCAGAAAGAGGAGAGAGAATAATGGGTCCTTTTTCGAGTTCCACGAGCATCTGGGAGAGTTCACCTTTCCCAAGGGTATTCCCCATCGCTTCTGAAGTTCCCAGACCGGTCGAGGCCATGGCACCCAGGGCTTCAATATCAACTTTGCCTGAAACGGCACTCTCAATAACGAACCCATCTCTTCCCACGACAACGGCCGCTGATACCCCTTCCACCTTTAGAAATTCCTCAAGTAATGGTTTCAGCATATGTGCACCACGTAATAAATGTATCTTCTAATTCTTTTTCTATTAAAGGTTTGGTCTTTGAATCTTAATATCAGCGCAATTGCATCATTACAGAGCAAAATTTCCCAATTCGCGATGCCGGATTGTGCAGACAAAGCATAACTGTTATAAATGTGGGTATTACTTCAGCCAACTGGAACGCAAGGGCGCATACAGTCCTGATTAAAAAAGAAACTATATACCAGAATGTCGCTAAAGTAACAATGATGCAACTACCGAGGGGTACGTTCCGCGAGATCAAGAAAGGAGAAACAATTGAAAACCTCCTTGCCGAGCTTGAGCTATCGCGATTCTCCGGGGTCGGCAGCATCTCTGCGAATGCAGGTACCGGGACACTGGTGTACAAGAACGGCAAGTGTATCCTTGTTAAGTATCTCGGAAAATCCGGCGATGCCGGATGCATTGAACTCCAGAAAAACCGAACTGCCGAGGTGGACGCCGCACTCTCCTCACTTGACGATGCGCAAATCCAGCTCTCGCTTGAGTTCAACAAGTCCAGCCGCCTCGTGAAGATGGTAAAACCTCTCGATGAACCAAGAAAGTCGGCACAACGATCCCCCGAACCGGTAAAAAAACCTGCCCCGCCTGCCCACACTGCGGCCCCTGCACCTGCTGTTAAAAGACCACCTACAAAACCACCGGCATCGTCACTCTTCCACCGCCCTGCCCCACCGGCCCAGCCCCCATCAGCTCCCGAACCAAAACCCCAGCAGCCGGCCATGCCGGCTCCCCCGGCAGCACAGCGACCACCGGTCCCAAAGGTTGAGGCGACAGATCAGGCTCTGGATGTGAATAAAATGGTGATGCCGTCCCAAGAGAGCAGTTTTGAGACGGATATCGATACCTTCGATACCATGGACCTCGATAACGTCACGGACAAGATCCGCAATGACTGCAAGACCATGATCAAGCAACTCCATCTCGAACATTTAATGGAACGCTGATTATCTGGAGACTAACCCGATGACTTTTATTTTTTCACTGTCCAATCCGCTGGTTGTTTATGGAATTATCGGAGGAGTTGTTCTTGTGCTGGTAATATTCGCAGCCCTGTACCTCAAAAGGAAACAGCAGGCCGGGTCTCCTGACAAGAGAAAAAACGGATCCAAAGCCGGACGGCTTGCCTACCAGCCGGAAGCCCGCCCGATCCCGGTAGTGCCGCAAAGCGCCATCCCCCGGCCCGCCCGTAAGTCCCCGGCGCTGCCCGTCCCAAAAGAGATCAGCCTCATCAATGGCAGGGAGGATATTACCGAAAGCCTCCGTGCGCTCGCAGAGAAGTATTCGCTTGACCAGTTCACCATTGCCACATCCGATGGCCTGGTCTTTGCATCGGGCGGCGGCGATGATGCCCAGACCGATGCGGCACAATACAGCGAGATCTTTTTCAACAACCCGCTCTCCGAGACCCCCGGTGCTGTCATTACCGGCATCGGACACAAAGGATCGGATCTCGTGCTCATTATCAGGACAGAGCTGCCGGTGCCCGATGAGATCCGCCTCAGTATTGAGAACGATACAAAAAATATTTTAAACTGGTGGATATAACACGATATGAGCGAAATCCAGTAATCTTATATAAATACAACAGAAATACTCATCACCACAGGGTGTTCAATGGTCAAGGTTTACACAATAGCATCCGGAAAAGGCGGGACTGGTAAGACAACAGTCTCGGTCAACCTCGGAACAATGCTCGCCCAGCTCGGCAAGGAAACTTACCTGATGGATGCCGATATCGGCATGGCCAACGTCGGTCTTGTCCTGGGACTGCAGGATGCCCCTATCACCCTCCACGAGATACTTGCGGGTAAAGGCAACATCAATGACGCCATCTACGAAGGCCCGGCAGGACTCAAGGTTATCCCGAGCGGCATCTCGCTCCAGGGTTTCCAGCAGGCGGACCCGGACCGGATCCGGGACCTGCTCGAGCGGCTCGCG
>CAZMCL010000153.1:0-4885 GCA_964564375.1 uncultured Methanoregula sp.
TGACCACCCCCCGCCACCGCCAAAAGACGAACCGGAACAGCAGGACCGGGAAGATTCCGGCACACATTCCGCACGGCCGCCTCCGGAACTTGTTTTTGATATCGGGAAACCGATTGAGACGTCACGCATCCAGTACGATTCCTGCAAGGACCGGATGAAACGCCTCTATGTCTCGGGGCGGAGGGTCGATACCCACTCTGCCGAGAAACGCGGGCGGTATGCCCGGGTCCGAATGCCCCAAGAACTGACCGATATCGCTTTCGATGCCACCATGCGGGCTGCCGCCCCCCACCAGAAGAACCGGGAGCAGAACGGCAACAGTATCGTCATTCATGACCAGGACATCCGGGAGAAGAGCCGGGTCGGGAAAGTCTCAGTCACCTGTGTCTTTGTAGTCGACATCAGCGGCTCCATGGGGGCGGAAAAACGCATGGAGAGTGCGAAAGGGGCTGTGCTCTCGCTTCTTGAAGATGCCTACCGGAACCGGGACAGGGTGAGCCTTGTCGCGTTCCGGGGCAATGAAGCAGAAGTCGTCATGCCCCTCTCAAGCAGTGTTGACCTTGCCTACAAGCAGCTCAAAGAGATGCCAACCGGGGGAAAAACACCTCTCGCACGCGGCCTGATGAAAGGCTACGAAGTCCTGATGAACGAGAGGAAGAAGAGGAAGGAGATTATCCCGCTCCTCATCCTTATCTCGGATGGCAGGGCAAATATCGGGTATGGCAAGAATATCAAGGACGAACTCACCTCAATTTCACAGCAGCTCAGGGAAGAGGGGATCCACACGGTCATCATCGACACCGAAACCGTGAAACGCTCGTATGTCAGCTTCCAGCTCGGATACTGCAAAGAGATTGCCGAGACTTCGGGCGGGGCCTATTACCCCTTAAGCGACCTGACCGTGCAGGGCGTCAGTTCTATCGCAAAGCGCGAGACGGATTTCCTCATATCGTCAATGGTGTGAGCCAGGCAGAGGGGATCGTACCCTTTTTCTGGAGGTGTAACCATCTTCGAATAACATGCCCCCCAATCAATCCTTAAATAAAGTGACGTTATTCATTCGTAATATTTCAGAGCGGGTTTATGGATTGTCATAATCACAATATTTCATACAAAACTAAAAAATTTTTATACTGAAACACCCAACATAATACCGGTGATGTACGGGGAAAGTCATCGCCATTCAGACGCCTCTGTTCGACACTTACAACACGCACGTCCACTCATTTCACCATCCCGGATATCCATTTTCTTTTTCCTATGCTGGAGTCAGATTTCTGTTTACTGTTTCGCATTAATTCATACGAAATAAAAAAAGTTTATTACTAATATCCCCCAACACTTAACCGGGGTGATGATTTCTGCGTATCGCCAACCCGTGCACACTGGCACCTTCCCATCTATGGCGATAGGTAACCCATTGTCATCCCCGGTAATAACCGCATGTAATTGCGGTTATCGGAGTTGATAACCAGATGGTTGTAACCAAGAAAACACCAGACACCAAGAAAGCAGCACCCAAAAAAGCTGAATCGAAAAAGACGGAACCAAAGAAAACCGCTGTAAAGAAAGTGGCAGAACCGAAGAAGGCTGTTGCGAGAAAAGTTGCCGTAAAACCGGCAGCAAAACCTGTTTCAAAACCAAAAAAATAATTTTTTCCGAGGGATATTATCCCTCGTCACCACATCCTTCCATACCTGATCACCACCACTCTTCTTCATCAGGGACTGGTGTTGGCGAGGGGGATTGTCCTGACTGTTTTTCCGTACCGACCTCCAGCGGATCCGGAGAAGAACCAGTTATTATTGAGAGATCGACATTGAGATAGCTTCCTTCCATCGTGACATGGAATACCCCCTCCCTATAGATCACAATGTGCCGGGGGCCCGGAGTTACGGTATTGGATCCTTCTTCATCGATAAGAATGAATTCATACGTACCAATATCCGAACTGTACTCCCTCCCGTACCCGTCCTCGGCAATAATGTCGTGAGTCTCGTTATCTCTCACGGTGATGGTTAAATAAGGACGCTGCACAGGTTTTTCCAAATCTCCCCTGCAACTGTTCGGACTGAGTAGACAGTCATTTTGTGGTTTGACCGTATAGACGATATACAGCGGCCCTTCTACAACATTTACGAGAAGCCCCGTTGCATTCCCCCGAAAGATATAGTTCTTGGTAAACTCCGGCACCCGGTCAATAAAGCGGTACTGAGGCGTCTCATTGATCCGTGTCCCGTGCAAAATCGGATACGGATCTGGAGTTACAAAGGGGGCTGCCTCAGTGACGATCTCGGATTTGACGGGAGTCATCTGAGCGACGGGTTCCTGATTTGCAATCGCGGGGGGGATGGCTGTGTTGCCGGAACCATCAGTCATCACGTTAAAATCCGGGTTATCCGAGACAGCAGGAAATTCACTATCCGAATCATTCTGGAGAACTTTATTGATGCATCCCCCGGAAAGCGACACCAGGACAAACAGAATGAGAAGGATAGCACTATAAGCATAAACCCGGTTTACCCCATTTTCGGATAGTACATCACGTTTCATATTATCACTCATATCGGGATGATTCGGGCTGCTGAAGTCTGGTATTTCTTTTCATCCATGGTACCTAGCGAGTACCCTGCACCGGTGGTCTCCAAGAAATAATACCGTTTTCCATCAAGGGGGTAGTAATACCCGTTGCAGTTGTCACAGGCGACAGCCACCGCAGCATGCTCCGGAAGTAAAACCAATGCTACATCATATCCCATCTCTTTGAGGATCGCTGCTGTCAGGATTGCCGTATCCTCACAGTCACCACTCCCGTCAGCAAGCGTCTCAAGGGGATACTTCCAGTACTCGGTTTCCTGCTTTGTGACCGGATCCAAATCTTTTTCATACTGGATACTCTGGACAAAGGATACAGCATTGCGATAATCGTTCCGGGCTGCAAGGTGTTTGTTCTCACCGGCGTCCTTGAGCATACCGATAAGGTCATGGAGGTATGCCCGGTCCTTTTCGGTGAGAGCATAACGTTTGTATTCACTCACGGATTGCGGCTGGTGTGGCTGTCCCTTGTAATATTCATACATATCCTTAGGAATCCGTAGCCGTACCGTTGCCTCATGACCATTGGAATACCAGGTGTATGTCTGGTCAATTGTTGGCGTAGTATCGATCAGCCCCGGCTGGAGTTGCGAGGCATTTGGGTGTTCAAGATATACCTCTTCCCTGCTGATTTTTGAGTCCATTGTGCCATTTGCCAGAAATACAGAGATCTCTTTGATCTCCCCGGCATTCACGACAACCGGCGCAGTAAATTCAGAATAGGTTCGTTTTTTGACCTCAAGGAGATATACTCCAGAAGGTACGTCTTCAAAGACAGCGGGAGTCAGGGCTTTATGTGTGCCGTTGAGAAGAACATCCGCCCCCTGGGGAGACGAGTCAATAACAAGGTTTCCGGAATCCGGCGTTTTGGCCAAATCGGCATGAACGAGAACCGAATCGTCCCCGATAACTTCGGTAACAACCGTGTAATTCCGGTATCCTTCCATCTGTAAAAGAACCGTATGATTGCCGACAGCAACACGCTCAAGGCGCGTATTCGTATTCCCCATCACCCTCTCGTCAAGATAAACAAGCGCCCCTTGAGGGTAGGAGGATACGCCAAGGAACCCGGTCTGAGGGTTCGGGACAAGATATTCAGTATATTCCAGTACAGTCTCTGGCCCGGCGTTAACTATATCACGGTAATCCAGGTATCCCGATTTTTTTATCAGGATCACGTGCCTCCCGTAAATCAGGTTATCAACCTGAACCGGGGTACTTCCACGGGAAATCCCATCGAGATAGAGAGTCCCTCCCGAAGGTTCCGAACGGATGAGAACCGATCCGCGGTTGGACTGGTATTCCAGGTTAGCCACAATCGTCCGGTGCTCGCCAGAGACAAGGGTGACTTGTTCGAAGAATGGCGCATACCCGTTCTTTTCAATCTCTATAGTATGATTGCCACAGGAAAGTGTGGTACTGAATGGAGTAGTTCCCTTGTATCTGCCATCGATTATTATATGACCGTCCGCAGGGATGGAGGATATTGAGAGAGAGCAGGCCTCTGTTGCAGCTGCTGGAACAATGAGGCCGAGAATCAGGATGATGCATATCAATGGAATATCTACAGTATCACGAAGACTCATATTTGTATCAATTATTAGGTGAGTTTGGTATATAATTAACACGGATTTGTGCCGGGAGAATTGGATCTGCTGAAGAGATACACATCCCGTTTGGCGCAAACGATGGATATAATCTAAGCACTCAGGCATGATGCTGAATATCTGACTTTTTTTTCAGCAGTGCATGTTATAATTAAAACATACTATCGGCATCCGGATAGTGATAATTTGTTATTAGTTTACATCCCCCACAACCCTTTTTTAAAAAAGAGCGTAATACTACACCAGCGGAGGCATCCCTGTGGCATACGCTTTCTTCACCGACATCCTGATCGTCTTTGCCATCGCGCTCATAGTCGGACTCATCTTCAACCGGCTTAAAGTCCCGCCGCTCGTTGCCTTCATCCTCACCGGCATCATCGTAGGGCCATACGGGTTCTCCTTAATCCAGAGCGAGGAGCAGGTCAACAACCTTGCCGAGCTCGGTATCATCCTCCTGCTCTTCACCATCGGGTTAGAGTTCTCGTTCAAGGAACTCTGGAAAATCCGGCTCATCGCCATTGTCGGCGGCGCCCTGCAGGTCGGCCTCTCGTTTGCCTTCTTCTGCGGCCTCGCCCTCCTATTCGGCTGGCCGGCCGGCCAGGCTATCCTGTTGGGTTTTTTATTCTCGCTCTCCAGTACTGCCATTGTCCTGAAGATCCTGCACGAGAGGGGTGAGATCGATT
>CAZMCL010000154.1:0-4870 GCA_964564375.1 uncultured Methanoregula sp.
TAAAAATTCAACTATTTCTTTAACGCAACCGGGCTGTTGGGCCGCAGAACCCGGTCCCGGCCGCCATTACGTGCCGGGTTTTCTTCTGGAAATTTAAGATCTTTTAGCGGGCAAAAAAATCGGCACCGTTTATATCGGGTTACTGCACCTGTCCCCTGCGCCCGTCCCACCATGCTTTGAGAATTGTGCCGAGGATATAGAGAAGCGTGCCGCCCGTCATCAGGATCACGAGGATGATGAGAAGGCTCATGTTCTCCTTTACGACACCGAGCGTACCGAAGAAATACCCGGCAGCGACAATCCCGATTGTCCAGCAGGCCGCCCCGAGCACATTGTAGAAAAGGAAGCGGCGGTACTGCATCGTGCCCACTCCGGCAAGGAACGGGGCAAAGGTCCGGACGAGCGGGACGAAGCGGGCAACAAAGATCGTTGCGCCACCGTATTTTTCATAGAACTCGTAGGTCCGGTCAATATACTCTTTTTTTACAAGCATTGGGAAACGTTCGTAAAAAACATGGAGACCGAGATAATTGCCGATCCAGTAGTTGACGGTATCGCCGATAACTGCACCAAGGATGATGACGATGATGAGGAGATATGGGTCGATGATGCCGCTTGCTGCTGCCGCCCCGCCGACAAACAGGAGGGAGTCGCCCGGCAAAAAGGGCATGATGACAAAACCCGTCTCCAGGAAGATGATGAGGAAGAGGATGAGATAGGTCCAGGCACCGTACTCCTGCACAACGGAGGCAAGGTTCTGGTCGATATGGAGAACTACCGTAATGAGCGACTCGATCATTGGTATCGGAATATTTGCGTCCGGGATCTATTAAAGGGAGTACTGTTATTTAGTAATGCGCAAAAAACCAGACGGGACTGACCAGAAATTCAAAAAATAAAGCCGGGCTGACCAATCAATAACGATTATCGGTTATGAGAGAATATAGTACAAAACACTAGCTCCTGTCCCGTACAGGAAAGAACGGATCGTTGCCATGGTACCAGTCACTTCACGCACTCTGCGCTTATTCATTGCCCTTTTGGGCATCACGGCCTTCATCACCGGCACGGCCGGGGCATTCACGGCAAACTCTTTTGAGGTTTGGGTTGACGAGAGCGGTGATGCCATTGCCACCTTCCAGTTCAGCCTCGAAGGAATGCTCGAGAATGCCATCCCCCAGTCAACCCTTGAGAGCGAACTTATGAAAGGGTTTGGCACCAGTTCAGAGCCCCCGGAACTTATATCGATGGACCGCTCCACCGCTACATTCCGGATGAAGAAATTTGCCGCCCTTGTGGATGTGCCGACCGGAACCGATTACCGCACAGTCACGATGGACTTCAAGAAAGCTGAGATTGCCCTGCAGAGCTCCGCGCTCAGCAGTGTCGTGACCGCGGATTTCTCCCCCTCGACTATGAAAGTTGTATTCCCGGACTCATTTTCCCGCGAGTTTATGGATGCCGAAGTCCTGCCTGCCCTCTCCCATATTGTCATCGACCCGGCAAAAGCTGCCGCTGCAGGTGTGACCCCATCCCCCAGCGGGGCGATAAAGATCATCTCCTCCCCCGAAGGGGTACAGGTCTCCATTGACGGGAACTACGTGGGCACGGCTCCCGGCATATTCTCCGATATCCCGGCCGGTACACATACGCTGACGTTCACCAGGGAGAATTATGAGCCGATATCACGCGAAGTTACCGTTACCGAGGGGCAGACCATCCAGGTCTCGGTCTTCCTTGCCGGCCTGCAGCCAGCACCAACGCAGGCGCCCGGGTTTTGCGGGGTCCTGGCGGCCCTTGCGCTGGTGCTCTGCGCTATCGGGTGGATCCGTCGATAACGACAGGTCCGGCATACTCATTCTTTTTTCCCAAAACATTTTGCTGTCATTATCGAAGATAAGGAGCAGGATGTTTTTTTCGGTCAGAACGCGAGCCATTTGCAGGTGCAGTAATGGCAGGGACTGGCAAATTATTCTGCCCCGGTTTCCAATAGCCGGTTTGTTTATGGAACCGGGCAGGAACGCGGTCTCAAGACAGGGAACCAGGCAGGGCGCCGGACAAGGACGGGATTTTGCCCGTATAAAAAAAGAGATTGTGTGATTTACCGGAATTTCCGGCATGCGATGAACCCGGTAAGCCCGAGCGCGGCGAGGACAGGCATTGCCGGCAGCGGGGACTTCTGGGTGGGGGCAGTTGACGGGACCAGTGCCGCGGAGACGGTACTGGTTGCCCCGGCATTCACGGACGTTGTCGTGGTATAGTCCGTGTACCCGGCCAACTGGATTGTTATAGTGTGCGTGCCGGTTGCAACCGCACCGAGATTTAAGGGGGTGATACCCATAAACTCGTTGTCCAGTAAAACATTTGCCCCGTCCGGAGTCGAGGTCACGGAGAGGCCCCCGGTCCCTGATACCGGTGCTGCGGGCTGGAGGATGGCGCTCACTTCCGAGACGGTATTGGGCAGGACACTTGTCTGTGCCGAGTAGGGGGAATAACCGGCAAGCGAGAGTGCAACGGTGTGATCGCCGGCCGCAACATTGTTGAGTTTGAGCGAGCCGGTGTTGGGAGTCTGCCCGACCGCGTTGCCGTCAAGGGTCACGGATGCCCCACCGGGGCTCGATGCAACATAGATCCAGCCAACCGAACTTGATGGCATCGGGTTTAAGGTTGCTGATACCGTGTTTGTCCCGCCGGCGGGAACATTCACCGTGGACTTCCAGTCATAGAAGCCGGCCGTATCGATCTCGAGAATATGCGAGCCGGCCGCGATATTGTTAATCGTCATGGGTGTACGACCCTTGTACACTGTATCAAGGTAGATATTTGCATTTGACGGTGTGGAGACAACGTAGAGGGCCCCGGCCGTATCCATCGGAGAAAGGGTACAGTAAACCGTCGACCGGGTGCCGGACGAGACCGTTGTCGTGGTGGAATAACTGTGATACCCGCTCATCTCCGCCCCGATGGTATAGCTCCCTGGCCATACCTGGGTGATGGTTACGGGGGATAGTCCCCGGTAATTTCCGTTGAAGTAGATCTGGGCACCGGATGGCTGGGACTCAACATAAATCGATCCGTACTGCACCTGGGTCGGGGTGGGCTGGGTAGGGATTGGGTTCAGTGTGGCATAGACCGTGGTGGTCTGGCCCGCTGCGGGCATGGTGAGCGATCCGGTATACCCGTTGTATCCGGACTTCTCGACCGTGACCGTGCTGAACGGGGTAGCAGTCGTGTATACCGGCACGGTGAGCGACCCGCCGGCAATTACACCTTTATCCTCGCCATCGAACATGACGGTTGCTCCATTAACATTGCACCGCACCTCTATCCATCCCTCGTCGCCACCGATTGCAGCGGCCATGGGAACGGACAGCAGGAGTATACATACACAAACCAGAATGGGAATAAACTTCATACAGGCTTTCCTCAATCAGGAAGATGGGCGGTGACGGAATAAAAAGGAACAGGTAAGCGGTTACGGCACCGTGCGGCAAAAGATGGCATGGACTTCGGCCCGTTCATACTCCCTTCCTCGGACCCGGAGGCTCCACTTCTGGCTTGTGAGGGAGCGGCAGGTGAGCGAAGAGAAGAGTTCTGAAACTTCATCATCGGAGAAATAATGCGTGCTGATACCGTTTCCGCGAAGGAAGGTATCCTCCTCCACCCCCAACCCCTGCCCGTAACGAAAATCGTTGCGGGAGAAAGCGGAGAAATGGAGTGTGCCGCCGCCTTTGAGCACGCGGCCAATCTCCCAGGCAATCTGTTCGCGGCCGGCCCGGGTCATGTGCCCGATGATGTGCCGGGCAGTAACCATATCGCAGGTGCCTGAACGGAGCGGGAGGGCCCGGGCATCAGCGAGCACAGCATGGCCCTGACCGGCGGTAGGAAGGCAGGAAGAAGCAGCGGATATGGCAGCCCGGGAAAAGTCAAGCGCCACAACATCGTATCCCTGCCGCAGGAGCATTTTTGTATTCTTACCGTTGCCGCAACCAAGTTCCAGCACCCGGGCATTTTCCGGCAGGTCCTCAATTGACGGGGCCATGCCCCCAAAGAGCTGCCTGCGCCGCTGGTACGCAGCTTCCCATACAGTCCGGTCATCTGTCAAGAGGAACTCCGGATAGCAGGTAAGCTCGGGTACCAGATACACGTTGTCCTGTACCGGCGGCCCGGCTGTTGGCCTGGTAGAAAATTATAGAGGAGAGAACCAACCAAAGCAATCAAATAACTGGCAGGGTAAACTTAATAACAGGCTTGAATTGTTGAATTACCTGCATGCGTTCGATTTCCTGGCGGGGAGGGCATCTGCAAATCCCCTGCTGCCTGAGGAGGCGGCATCATGACCGAAGTGATCTATCACGAGTATCAGAGATCCGGTAAGAACTATATCGATCATTCTTACCTGATCGATACTGGTGACGAGATCGAGATCCAGCAGGTTATGGAATACAAGTGGAAGGTCTTCGACAGCGTTGTTTTAAAACCGCCACACCCGAAGACCCGGTACTTTGAGCTCTATATCCGGGAATTTTTAGATGCCGGTGGCTCCCTTATCGACGACCTGCATGTCTACCCGGTGCAGGCATATAAAAAACCGGACCTGAAGATCCTCGGGATCCGGCTCAGACGCGGTGAGTGGCATATCACCGAGCGGATCTACAAGAAAGCCAACACCACCGAGATCCAGTGGATCTATACCGATGATTTCCACCTTTTTGCCATCACGCATGCGCAGGACAACATGGAATCAATGGTGGAACAGATAGTTGTCAAGATCGATGAAATTGCATCTTCAATCAGGACCGGCTACCGTATCTACTCGCACATGGAGAACCAGCGGATGCGCCGTGAAGCATTCGATGCCGCAATGGAG
>CAZMCL010000155.1:0-4854 GCA_964564375.1 uncultured Methanoregula sp.
TCCACGCCAAGGACTTCCAGGACCTGGGCTTCGACAAAGTGCCCGATCCGCACCTTGCCCATAACGGGGATCGAGACCGCTTCTATGATCTCGGTAACCTTCTCGGGATCTGCCATGCGGGCGACACCGCCCATCTTCCTGATATCGGAAGGGACCCGCTCAAGGGACATGACTGCGACGGCCCCGGCTTCCTCGGCGATCTTTGCCTGCTCAGCATTCACGACATCCATGATAACGCCCCCTTTCTGCATGGATGCGAAGCCGCGCTTGAGAAGCTCAGTGCCAAATCTCAGTTCTTCCAGTTTCATATGCCAGTACTATTGATCATCGTACCCAATAAAAACAGTACACTCCCGGCAATGATGGCAAACGTGAGGGTCGCCGCCCGCGTTGCAGACAGGATGTCGGGGCCTGCCTCGTCCAGCGTTCGCGCCCCGTCGCCAATGGTGTAGACCTCGGATTTTTCGAAACGGGTTCCGGTTCCTCCAGCCATGACTGCCATGACAATCCCGCCGTTGAATCCCGGGCGGTTCCTGCCATCGCGGCGCATTACCCGTACGGCATTGCCAGCCGTTCCTTTGGGTATGAACCATAGGAGGAGGAGGAGGACAGTTATCCGGGCCGGGACAAAGTTACAGATATCATCCATCCGGGCTGCATACCAGCCGAGCCGCTCGCGTTCATCCCGGTACCCGAGCATTGCATCCATCGTGTTAACCGCACGGTAAGCTGCCGCACCAGCAAGCCCGAATACAGCAAAGAAGCAGAGGGGGGAGATGATGCTGTCGGTCAGGTTCTCGGTCATAGACTCGTACCCTGC
This sequence comes from uncultured Methanoregula sp., assembly GCA_964564375.1. Classification (GTDB taxonomy): domain Archaea; phylum Halobacteriota; class Methanomicrobia; order Methanomicrobiales; family Methanospirillaceae; genus Methanoregula. The sequence goes on from CAZMCL010000155.1 coordinate 821, forward strand.
CGAGAGGATATGCTCCCGATCCAGCCGGGCCGTATCGCGGGAGACCAGCATCCCGACTTTATCACGCCCGACATCAACACCATCCCGCAGCGCTTCCACCACTGCGAGCGTGTGCTCTTCGAGGGACCGCCATGCAAGACAACACTTCAGCAGGAACGGGGCAATCAGCAGGTAGGTATACCACGGTGCGAGAACGGCGAACAGGAGAAACGGGAGTGTAAAAAGTGCAACGGTCACAATCCAGAGGCACACCCCGGCCAACCGTTGTAACGTCATGGGATACTTCGCAGGAACTCCCCACCACCCAATAAAGGTGCCCAGCAGGGCAACCGGATGATACCGGGAGTGGGGATCTCCGATCAGCCGATCCACAACCAGCGCTGCACAGAGAACGATGGCAGCCGAGGCTAATCCTGCCGGTACCATGTATAGAGTGCCCCGACAACGAGAATGAGAAACGCCGCGATATTCAGAAAATCAACGGATGTATAAAGCCAGGTGCTATACAGGATCAGGGAGATCCCCATCATGATCATCAGCAGGTGCGGCCGGCCATGGGCAACCGGCTGGAGGGGGAACTCTTCCTTTACAACGGGACGCAGGCGCTGGATGGGGATGATATGGACCCGCAGTCCGGTCTTGACCGCACCGTAACCGGCAATAATATCCAGATCAAAAAAGCCTTCCCGGCTCTCCTTCCGGATCGGGATTGTCAGCACGGACTCGTCCACGACATACATATTCTCGTGGAAGAAGTCTGTGTACATACTGGCATTGGACGAACTGGCCGTGATATGGATCGGTGCACCCCGGTTCAGGAAATGCAGGGATACACTGGTGCCGATCTCTACGTTGACCTCCTCACTGGGAAGATCGATGGAGTTTATGCCGCTGCGGTTAAGATGGATATCGTATCCGGGCTCAGATCCTCCCGCGCCGGGAGAGAGAACCAGGGAAACGGGCAGCGGGAGATTCATGCTGATACCTTTCTACTGGGGGGTTCGGGGCAGCAGATCGGGAATGCCCTCATGAATGGGATATTCCACGTTGCAGGCTGCGCAGTGGAGTTTCCCTTCGAGGATCTCTTTTTCATCTTCCTTCTCGACACGGAGGGTAAGATCTCCCTTGCAGGCCGGGCAGCAGAGGATATCCATGAGCGAGCGTTTCATGCCAGTTCATCCCGAATATCGATTATCTGGGTCATCTCAGGGCCGGTGGAGATGAGCCCCACGGCGCAACCAATATCGTCCTCAGCCTGTTTGATGAAGTCTTTTGCTTTCTTGGTGAGCTGGCTGTACTCCGTTGCGCCGAAGCAGTCCTTGTCAATCCGGTCAATCCCGGTAATGGCAGCGATAGTACATCCATTGATCATCGCCGAGTACCGGGCCATATCCCCGTCCCAGCCTCCTATCCGGCGTTTCCGGTGGGTGACCGTGCCGAACTCCTGAATGCCCATGGCATCGGAGGTATCAGTAGACATTTCGGTGCTGAACGGGCCTTCGCCAACCCGTGTCGGGTATGCCTTGAAGACAACAATAACATCATCGATCCGGGTCGGGCCAACACCGTTGTCGGCAGCAATCTGGGACGCGGACGTGTCTTTGCTGGTAACGAACGGGTAGGTCCCGTAATAGAGGGATATTCCAAAACCCTGCGTGCCTTCGAGAAGGACGTTATGATTCTGTTTAAGCTCGTCATCGATCGCTTTTGGAACATCAAGCAGGTATTCTGCCAGTTCCGGCAGATCCTTTGCCTGAGGGGAAGTCCGCATAACACGATCGGAATTGGCCGGGCCACAGCCGGAACCTGTACTTCCGATCGTCTTTGACAAATGGGAATCCCCTTTGTCCCGTGCGATATGATCTTCGGTGATAATGCCGCATCGTTTGTCGACGAAGATCCGGCCTTTCACTCCCAGCATATCAACTTCATGCTTCAGCACGCGGGGATCGACAAGGACGCCACTCCCGATACAGAGCTTAGCATCCTTATAGATAAAACCGGATGGGACCATCCGGACACCATATTCCTTAGTCCCGACCTGAACGGTGTGGCCGGCATTCGGGCCGACCCCCCCACGGGAGATGATTACCGGCTTGTCCTTATGGGCGATATGAGCAACAACCTTGCCCTTGCCCTCATCTCCAAAAAATCCACCTACGATGATTGTACAGCTCATTGTATTTCATGTAGTATTGGTCAAGTCCCAAAATAAACTATCCCTCATGAGAGAGGATCGCAATATCACATTGAATTTTTGGGATAAAATAAGAAAAACAAAGGGGGTAAATATTCAAGACCTGTCAGCGCGAAAGCCCGCTCATGAAGAGCTCTATCCTCCGGAGCGCCTCGCTTAGATCCTTTCTGGAGACCGCATACGCACACCGGATATGCCCCTCCCCTCCCTCGCCAAAAACGCTTCCCGGAACCACTGCTAACCGCTGCTCCCTGAGCAGCTGTTCGGCAAACTCCACATCAGAGAGTCCCGTCTTCTCAACAGAGGGGAATGCATAAAATGCCCCTTCGGGGACATGGCAGGGAAGGCCGACCCGGTTGAGGCCGGCAACGAACAGGTTGCGCCGGAGGCGGTATTCGTTGACCATGCTGTTCTTGTCCTCTTCTGCCGAGCGGAGCGCTTCCACAGCACCGACCTGTCCCATTACCGGGGCACAGAGCATGACATACTGGTGGATCTTGAGCGCGGCGTCGCAGATATCCCGTGGCGCACAGAGATACCCGATGCGCCACCCGGTCATCGCATACGCTTTGGAGAAGCCGTTGAGAGTGATGGTCCGCTCCCAAAGGTCGCTCACTGTCGCTGCTGAACAGTGGCGCTTCTCGTATGAGAGTTCCGAATAGACCTCGTCGCTGATGAGCAGGAGATCATGATCGATGACCAGATCCGCTATCGCTTTCAGATCGCTTTCCGCCATCACAGCACCGGTCGGATTGTTGGGGAAACTGATGATGAGCGCTTTGGATTTTTTTGTGATCTTCTCGGCAAGTGTATCCGGATTCAGTTTAAAATGATCCTTCTCAATGCAGGGAACCGGGACCGGCGTGCCCCCCGCAAGGGATACACAGGGGGAATAGGATACATAGCTCGGTTGTGCAATGAGCACTTCGTCACCCGGATCGGTTATAGCACGAACGGCAATATCCAGCCCTTCAGAGACCCCGGTGGTGATGATGATCTCGTTGTTGCTGTCATACTTGAGGTTGTAAGATTGTGCCAGGTGTCGGGAAAGGCCATCTCGCAGGCTCTGGAGGCCCCGGTTGGATGTGTAAGAGGTAATACCCTGCTCGATCGAGTAGATGCTCGACTCGCAGATGTTCCACGGGGTGCGGAAGTCCGGTTCGCCAACTCCGAGCGAGATTACATCCTCCATCGTAAGCACGAGATCGAAAAATTTGCGGATCCCTGATGGCGGAATCTCCCGGGCACGTCCTGATATAAAGTTGCGCATGGTGCCACCTTACGGGGAATAGGGCAGACGTTCTGTTTCCAATTGTTCAAAGAACGTGTTGCCATTCTCCTTGTAGGATTTCATGATGATATGGGTGGCAGTCTCCCGTATGCGATCCATCGGGGCCACGTGCTCGGAGACGAACCGGGAAACATCCTGCATATTCTTGCCGGTCACGATTATCTGGAGATCGTAGGTGCCGGTGATAAGGCGCAGGGTTTTGACCTGCCGGAAACGGCAGAGGCGTTCTGCGATCCTGTCATATCCGTAGTCGCGTTCGGGGCTGACCTTGAGCTCGATGATGGCGGAGACCTCGTCATTTCCTGCTTTCTCCCAGTTGACGACGGTGGAATAGCTCTTGATGATCCGGGCTTCTTCGAGTGCCTGAATCCTGACAGCAACCTCACTTGTGGTAAGGTTGGTCATGATTGCAATGTCTTCTGTTGAGAGCCGGCTGTTCTCCTCGAGAATTCTCAGGAGTTCGAGATCTTTTTCATCCATTTTCTTTCACCTGAACCAGGTCTTGAGCCACTTGGCTTCCATTTGCGATACGTCAATATCCTTGAG
>CAZMCL010000156.1:0-4764 GCA_964564375.1 uncultured Methanoregula sp.
GAACCCGGAGTGTATTCTCTGCGGGAAATGTGCCGATACCGGCAAAAAAGGCGTGATCCGCCTTGCATGGAAGTGGAACCGCAGACAGGGTTTAGCGTCCGGCCGGTTCTGCGCCGTTCATCCGTAATGATCCCGGGGGAAGCGTAATCTCGAACCGCACACTCTTTTCCGGACTGCCACACTCATTAATACTCATCCCGGTCACGGCAAGGATCTCCTTTGCAAGGAAGAGGCCCCAGCCGGTGCCCTTACCATACCCGCGCTCAAAGAGTTTGTCTTTCTCCACGGCCGGAATGCCGGTTCCGTTATTCTCAACAACCAGGAGTCCGCCGGTTCCCGCTTCCTGAAGGCTGATCCGAATCTCTGTTACAGCCTCACCCCCGTGCATAAGCGCGTTGTCAATTAAATGATGCATTACCTTGTCAAGGCCAGAATCCGCAAGAACCAGTGCATTCCCGGTTTCGGCAACGATCCGGACTCCCTTCAGGTCAAAGCCCTCGCTGACCCGGACCGCAAGGTTGTGGATATTCTGCCACCGGGGCGGTTCCACTGCGATATTCTGGTAATCCTTGGCAAACTGGAACTGGCGCCGGATCTTGTCGAGGGCAGACCGCTCTTTTTCCAAAAACGACCTGAGCTTGGGGTCATCTACCATCATGCCAAGGAGTTCGTTATACCCGACAATCGCCGTCATCTGGTTGAGGACATCGTGGCGGGTGATGCTGCCCACGAGCTGGAGCTTGTTTTCGAGGAACGCCACCTTTGCCTTCAGTTCGGCTATCTCTTTTTCCGGAGAGACCGGATTGGCCAGGGGATTTCCTGCGGGATTCTCTTGAGAAGACATTGTACTCCAACCGGGTATTATCGGGATTTGAACTGATATGGTGAATGTTATCTACCCCAATATTTTATATTTCCCGTTGGCAAACAGCCGTATTTCAGCGGCCAGGTCCGCAGGGGATCATGTTTCAATAGGTTCAGAAGTATACCATTTCTTATGCCACATCCCCGTACCATCACCTTCTCGCGCAACGTCTTTTTGCCCCTCACCACCGTCTGCCACAACCGGTGCGGGTACTGCTGTTTCCGCACACCCGTCCAGCCCGGGTGCCTGATGCCGCAGGAGGAGATTGAGAAGACCCTTAAAAACGGCGCGGCGCTCGGGTGCACCGAGGCACTCTTCACCTTCGGGGAGCGCCCGGATGAGGAGCCCGGGTTTCCGGAGATGATCCGGGCCGCGGGATATGCAACCATCCTTGATTACTGCGAGGCGATGTGCAGGAAGAGCATCGAATACGGCGTCCTGCCGCACACCAATGCCGGCATCCTCACGTACGAGGAGATGGAGCGGCTCCAGCCTATCAATGCCAGCATGGGCCTGATGCTCGAGACCACTGCCGAGATCCCGGCCCATGCAACATCTCCGGGGAAGTCCCCCGATGTCCGGCTTGCGATGATGGAAGACGCCGGCAGGCTCAAAATCCCGTTCACGACCGGGCTCCTGCTCGGGATCGGCGAGACCATGACTGACCGGGAGGACTCGCTCTTTGCCATCCGCGACCTGCACAAACGCTACGGCCACATCCAGGAGGTAATCATCCAGAACTTCTGCCCCAAGCCCGGCACCCCCCTTGCCGGAAGCCCCGTCCCGGCAACCGACGAGATCTGCGCTACGATCCGGATGGCAAAGGATATCCTGCAGGACGATATCGCCATCCAGATCCCGCCCAACCTCATCGATGCATCCGCACTAATCACCTGCGGTGTGGACGACCTCGGGGGCGTCTCCCCGCTCACCATCGACTACGTGAACCCTGAGCACCCGTGGCCGGCATTTGAGGAACTCAAAAGGATCGCGGGCAATGCCGTTCTTTACGAACGGCTCTGCATCTACCCGCAGTATATCGAACGCGGGTGGTACGATTCCGGTTTGCAACCCCTAATAAACCGGCTCAGCCAAACAGTACAGCAAAGGAGCGGTGGACCGTGAAACAAAAAAAACTCCTCTATGCCGGCAAGGCAAAGACCGTATACCGTACCGACACGAAGGGAAAACTCATAGTCGAGTTCCGCGATGACATCACCGCATTTGACGGCGGGAAAAAAGACGTTCTCAAGAATAAGGGCAGTTACAATGCCGAAGTATCGGCCTTCGTCTTCCGGTACCTCGAAGAGAACAGGGTAAAGACCCATTTTGTAAAGATGCTCGACCCCCACCACATGGTCGTTCACGAGCTTTCGATGATCCCGCTCGAAGTGATCGTCCGGAACCTGGCCGCCGGCTCCATTGTCAGGAACTATCCCTTCAAGGAGGGGTCAAAACTCAACCCGCCGGTCATTGTCATCGATTACAAGGACGATTCACGGCACGACCCCATGCTCAACGACGACCTGATCGTGGCGCTCAAAATCGCCACCCCGCAGGAACTCCGGAAGATCAAGAAGGTTGCGCTCGAAGTCAACCAACTTTTAGTAAAACTCCTTGCAGCGCAGGGTATAACGCTCGTGGACTTCAAGATCGAGTTCGGCCGGAAAGGCAGGACCATCTGTCTCGGGGACGAGATCAGCATGGACTCGATGCGCCTCTGGGATAAAAAGACCGGCGAATCCCTAGACAAGGACGTGTACCGCTTCAACAAGGGCGATGTCATGGCAACCTACAACACCGTTGTCGCCCGGATCACCAAAGCGAAGAAGAAGCGATGATACTTTTGCAGAGCAAGCGCAAAGACTAATGTCTTGTATGTGAATAACGTGTCAGAAAACTATTGGGTCGGATACCATGAGTGATACGATTACAGATGAAGAGGATATGCTCAAGTGGGTGAAAGCCTATGCCCACAAGCAGGGATACACCCTGAATACCGATGAAAAACAGCTCAATACAATCATAAAGGGGCTGGTGCGGAACAAGAGCAAGTTTGGCAGACCGTACTGCCCGTGCCGGCTCCGCAGCGGGGACGAGGAGAAAGACCGGGCAATAGAATGCCCATGCAACTTCCATAAGGAAGAGATCGCGACCCGCGGCCAGTGTCACTGCAACCTCTTTTTCAAGGGCACCTGATCCATATTTTTCCCCACCCGGCTTTTTATGACCGCCCCGCAGGATCCCTGCTCATCTCCCCGTTCCAGCGGTCTTGTACCGGTCGTTGGAGAAAAACCGGAAATCCTGATCCTTGGCAGCTTCCCAAGCCAGCTGTCCCTCCGGCATACCGAGTATTACGGCAACAATAAGAACCATTTCTGGAAGATCATGGATGCGTTGCTGGGAATTGATCCAAAGCTCCCGTACGCAAAACGGGTCGGACAACTCAGGGCACACCATATAGCACTCTGGGATGTGGTTGCATCCTGTTCACGGCCGGGGAGTGCAGATGCGCGGATTGGCGCGCCGGCCTTCAACAATATCTCCGGCTTCGCAGCAGAACACCCCACCCTGCGGCTTATAGCCCTGAACGGGAGCACGGCAGCCCGGTTTTATGCACGTATCGCGGGGGATATCGCCATCCCCTCGGTCGTACTGCCGTCAACAAGCCCGGCCAATGCCCGTTTGACACTTTCAGAGAAAATACAGCGCTGGTCCGTGATACAGGAATATCGTTAAAAAAGAAAGGCTGGGTGCCTTACCGATCCATCCGGAACTTGAGGAAGATGACGTGGTAGATGGCATAGAATCCGGTGAGCACGGCTGCCGTGTAGCCTGCCAGGGCGATATAGGAGATCCACCACGGCAGCGCAACCGGACTCTGCTGGAGAACCAGGGATGACCCAACGACAAGTGCAGCAACAACCATGCCGATCATCAGCTTGTCAGCAGCCTTGTCTGCCGCCATCTCGACCTTCTGGAGATTCGATTCCTCGACCTCAAGCTTGAACGACCCCGTGGAGAGCCGGCGCAGCATCAGGTTCAGGTTGCGCGGCATATCGAGGAGCGCATCAGCACCTTCCAGGAGGGACATCGATGCCCGCTTGATATATCCCGCCGAGAGCGTGTTGGTGTCGGCCAGTTTCATTAAGTAGGGGGTGACCTCCCTGCCGAAATTGAACTTCGGGTCGAGCCGGATACCGATATCGAGAACCATCATGAAGACCTTTAAGAGGAGCATGAGGTTCATCGGGACTTTGAGGCGGTAACGGCGCATGGACTCGGTGAGCTCGCACACCACAAGGCTGAAGTTCATCTGCCCGACATCCACCTCGCCGCCGCCAAAATCGTGCATCATAATGTAGAGGTCGTCCCTCAGGGGCTCGCGGTCCGGCTCAGCGATCACGATCCCGAACCCTTCCAGCGACCGGAACATCAGTTCGATATCATCCGTGGAGAGCGCAAAAAGAAGGTTGATGAAGTTCTGTCGTTTCTCCGGCCGCAGGATACCGACAATGCCAAAATCAAGAAAAACGATATCTCCCTCTTTTGTCACGAGCAGGTTGCCGGGATGGGGGTCGCCATGGAAGAACCCGTCCTCGAAGATCATCTTGAGGTACGCATGAAACCCGCGGACACCGATCTCGTGCGGGTCGAGACCCATCGCCATTATAGTCTCGCGATCATCGATCCGGACCCCTTCGATAAATTCCATCACCAGCAAGCGGGGCGATGAGAACTCCCAGAAGATCTTCGGGAAGCGGATGCCGGGCACAAAGATGAGCTGGTAGCCGGCGAGCGGTTCTTCCAGATCACCTTCGCGCAGAAAAACGGCGGGATAGCCCAGGCGCCAGCAGGATACCCACAATTCTTCGAGCTGGTTGGCGGTGCGGATATCC
>CAZMCL010000157.1:0-4736 GCA_964564375.1 uncultured Methanoregula sp.
CAAGTCCATTTCGTTTTCGGGTACTATTCTTTCAGGACCGTAAGGTCCTGCCGGGGCATTGATAATATATCCCGAACTGGAAGGTAACAGATATAATTAGATAATACCTTGCGGATACTATGCACAAGGAAGCATTAGGGGGAGACAGGATGGATCTGCCAGCTGATACAACTGAACTGCCTATCGATGCCCTTGAAGGGGTATCCGAATGGGTGCTCATTCTGCGACCTGACGGGATTGTCGACTGGTCAAACCGTGCATTCAATGAGTTCATGGGCGCCCGGGCACCTGACGATACCCCATGGGATATCCGGCAACTCTTCCCCGCTGAAGCAGACGCGGTGATGGACGACATCCGGGATGTAATCGAGACCGGCGAATTACGCTCCGGCATTGTCCGGCCGGTCCAGGGAGCAAACGGCGAAAGAAAAGTTATCCGGTATACCGCGCTCCCACGCCGGAATCCAATACGGGAACATGCCGACATATACCTGTGCGGTCTTGATATCACCGATACGGTCGAGATGGAAGAACTCAAAAAATACGCCTTCACACAGATCGAGAAGAACATCGAACAGTTCGCCATCCTGGGCGACCACCTGCGCAACCCGCTTACCGCCATCATCGGGTTGTGCGACCTGCTTGAGGACAAATATACCGCAGCAAAAATCCAGGCCAGGGCACGGGAGATCGATGACCTCATCACCCGGATCGACCGGGGATGGATTGATTCGGAGAAAGTCCGGAACATCATTCGGAAATACTACGATGTCGGCGCAGCCGGTACCCACGAGCTGGTCGCCCGGGCAATCCATGAGGAATATATCGCATTACAGAAAAAGGCAGGTGAAAAACCGGAAACGAACCTTTCGCTGCGCCCATGGGACGAGCTCCCCCGCAGGTTAAAGGAGTCAAATCTCCGGCAGGTCGAGGATATCTGGAAGGCGTTCCATACCATCAATTGCTCCATTGCGCTTTCGACAACCAGCCGCGAGCCGCTCTTTGCATTTACACAAAGCGAGGTTGAATTCTTATCAGAGCGGGAGCACGAACAATGGATGGCAGAGCGCTTAAGGAAAGGGTGGGTATACGGCAAAGTCCGCGATGACCAGCAGAAGATCCACGACTGCATCATCCCATGGGGACAACTATCGGAGGCAGAGCGCGAGAAGGACCGGAATGCCGTCCGGGCCCTGCCGGGAATCCTTGCAAAGGTGTACCTGAAGATCGTCCGTCGGGATGAAGGCAAATACTAATAATCTTGCAACCCACAATAGCAACCGAAAGTGTGCGGCACCGATAAGTGATCGGCCGGGATATGGATATGTCAGAGGGGCAATCAGAAAAGAGCCAGTATCACCACGATGTTTTCATTAGCTATGCCCAGCAGGACAAGCCAGTTGCAGATGCAGTCTGTGCCAAACTTGAAGCGCAGAATATCCGCTGCTGGATAGCCCCCCGCGATGTCCCTCCCGGAAAGGAGTTCCCGGAAGCTATTATTGAGGGAATAGAGGGCGGCCGGGTGGTTGTCGTTATCTTTTCCTCCTATGCCAACAACTCCCCCCATGTCATCAGGGAACTGACCAATGCGGTAAACAAATCCCGGATCATCATCCCGTTCCGCATCGAGGACGTTGAGCCTTCCAAATCCATGGAGTATCTCATCAGCGTCCCGCACTGGCTCGATGCCGTCACACCCCCACTTGAGAAGCATATCAATCTTCTGGTAAAGACCATTGACTGCATCATTGACACGGATAAGTCACCGGCAGCATGCCTGGCTCATGCCACGAGCCAACTGCAGGGAGAACCGGACAAAAAGACCACAGAAACAGATCGCCGGCCTGCCATCTGTCCCGCATGCCATGCCCCGGTTTCACCGGAGATGATGTTCTGCGAGACCTGTGGTGCACCGGTTGCCAACCACCCTTCCGGAACCAGGGATACTCCACCGGGCCCTCCCGCAGACCCTGCCGCGGAATTTACTCCGGTACGTGCAGAATCGGCACCGGTCCAGTCCCCCCCATCTCATCTTCCCAAAATCGAGGGTGATGCAGTGGGTGAAGAAACGCCCGCGGGGACTCACGAGACCCCGGCCAATGTTACGGGACGACCGTCCGGGACACTAATCGGTGCCGGTATTGTTGTTGCCCTGGTAATCATCGCTGTTCTTGTATTCCAGTCAGGGATATTCTCGCCAGTTGCGCAGCCGCTGCCCAATACCAGTATCCAGGATCCCGTGCAGCCGGATTATGGCGGCCTGTCAGAAACTGATTATTACCGAAGTTCCGAAGCGCGCGTTGATACGGTAACCCTGACCGTTGTACCAACCCAGACCATGGAAAAGGATACGGAGCTGTATTTCGATGTGAGCAAGGATTCCTCAAAAGCCCTCGTCACTGTCCAGTTCAATGGTGGCCCGGGGATTGGTCTGGTGAGGGATAACCATGTGATCCTGACCCGGTCCGACGGGACGGTCACAGAAGGCAGGCTCAACCTCAACCAGCGGTTGTCAACGGTGCAGCTGCAGGGATCGCGGGGGACGGATCACATCCAGGTGATCGTCATTCTCCATTCAGGAGAGAAGAGGATTGTCGTGAATAAGCTGCTCCCGTACCGGCAGCACTAGTGGCTGCTCCCGACACGCGGCATTTAGTCCACCCATTCGAGGATATGACAGGTCTTCTCCAACTCTTCCCGTGCAATGATCCGGTGCCTGACTTTTTTTTGTGCATCTGTTGCAGGTGACAACTGCCCCTCGGACTTCCCGTAATCCACATAATCACTGGGTATACCATCATCGCCACTGGCCGTGATCTCCTGAACGGCAGGGGGTGTTGGTTCCCTATGGGAATCAGAAGAGGAACGATCGTAAATGAACCAGGAGTCGGATCCGGGCAGTGGATCTGTGGTCTGAGAAAAGGATAGGTCCGGCGCCATCACCGGCGGAGTATTCACCATGATGAGCGAGGGGTTGGTGCCAGCCGTGCCCTGCCTGATATTGTTCTTCAATAAAAGAAAATCGACAAAGTCTCCCACTTCCTGCTGCTGATCCGGTGTCAGCCGCGCAATCCGGTGTTCGAGTGGTTCCATGGTTCTCCCTCAAGGATCCCGCTGATAAAAAGTCTCTCTTGCTCAATGGTTAAAAAACTAAGGTGTGGTATCATTCCCACCGGTGCTGGTAGCCCCGCTTCTGCAGGGGCGCTCCTTCCACGGTGACTGTTCTCTCCGGAACCACTCTTCCAATCACGGTTGCCTGAACACCCTCAACCGGGAACCGCTCGGGCGCGATGGTGAAGATCAGCTCGTAGTCCCCGCCGCCATACAGGGCAAGCTCGCGGGCCTGCTCCGCGGGTATCCCGGCCGGGAGCGGCAGTTTTGCCGAGTCCAGGGCAAAACCGCAGTCATTTACACACATCAGGTCATAGAGCGAGAGCGCGATGCCGTCGCTGTCGTCCATCATCGCACTGACACCGGCCCTGCAAAGGATTTGCCCTTCCTTAACCCGGGGCTGCGGCTCGAAGAGGAATTTCTCAAACTGGTGATAGCCGTCAAGCCATGCCTGTGCCTGCCCCGGAATCCCGGTGATGCAGACGAGATCGCCTGCCCTGACACCGGACCTCCTCACAATACCCCGCCGGTCAACAAGCCCAAGGCCGGTCGTAACAATCGTCAGCTCCGTGTGACGGTCGATGTCGCCACCGATGATCTCCGCCCCGTATCTCGTGCAGCAGTCATTTGCACCCTGCATCACGCCCTCAAGGCTCTTCCAGTCATCGAGCCCGACCGCTATAAGCAGGAACTTCGGGGCAGCACCCATGCTCGCAATATCCGAGAGGGTGACTGCGGCACTCATCCAGCCGGCCTGCCAGTCAGTCATCCCCGGCACAAAATCGGTTGAGCGGTGAAGCATATCGGTTGTGATCACCATCACCTGTTCTCCGCAGGGGAGTTCCGCGCAGTCGTCAGTACACTTGTCCTTTCCCACAATCCCCATTACCACCTTCAGGAGCTCCCGGTCATCCACCTTTCTTCACCTCCTTACCCCGTTCGCTTTTATACTCCTTGAATATGTGCTCGATCATCTCCGTCTTCTTCTCCTTCTCGCGCTGTGCCTGCGTTTCCTGCCAGCGCCCGAGTGCCATATCCAGCTGGTCTTTTGCGCACAATCCCTGCTTTCCCCTGACCTGCGAACCGGTCTCTGCTGCGGAAAGGAGCGGGAGCCCAGCCTCACGGAACGAGGGCAGGATCTGGACATCCCCTTCACGGAGCGCACCCTCACCAACTATCACCGCCCTCGCCTTCATCTCGGACAGGTCCCGGATGATGCTCCTGCCCCAGCCATCAGTCCGGGTAACAAAGACAAGATCGCCCTCATCGATCCCGGTATCCTCGACAAGGTTCCGGAGCCCCTCTTTCGTTAACGACTCCATCACTTTGAGCGGGACTACTTCCCCGTCCATCGAGAGTTCGGCGAATTTCTTGATCCGGGCGATCCGCTTCACGAGGTTCTTGTTATGCCGCTCCTCCTTCCGGAGCCGTTTCTTCTGGCCCTCGATGATCGCGTCCCGCTTTACAACTTCGGCATCCTTTACCAGCTCCGCATCACGGGTAGTGGCGACCTTCCGGAGCCGGGCCTGGAGGCGGCGTATCTCGTAATCACGGTTCTTGACCTCTTCCTGGAGCTCGGCAACATAGGTACGGAGGCGCTTGACCATCCCGTCCAGCACCCGCAC
>CAZMCL010000158.1:0-4711 GCA_964564375.1 uncultured Methanoregula sp.
TGCGTCTTGGTGATCTCGAGGGGCATGGCAACAAGGGCGATCTTAGCCTTGGCCACTTTCTTGGGCATTCCCTCGCTGACTCGCTTCTTGTCGATGACCACGCCGCGGATAAGCTCGGCGTCGTCCATGGACTGGCCCTTCTGCTTCTTGATCATCACGTCTTCTTCGTCAACAAGGTACTTGCTTCCGGACTTCACGGCAACGGTCATGACCGCATCAACGATGATCCCGTCAAGCTTCGTTTTTACGGACTCGATTGACTTGCCCGTGATAGCGGTGTCGGCGATCTTGATGAGTGTCTTTCGGTCGGTCGGGTCGACCTTGTGGGAGAGGGAATTGACAATCTCAAGTGCCTTGTCCATGCCCATGAGGTAACCCTGTGCAATGACGGTCGGGTGAATACCCTGTTCGAGCATGGTCTCTGCCTGCTCCATCAGGGCGCCCACGAGCACAACCGCTGTGGTTGTCCCGTCGCCGACTTCGTCATCCTGGGTCCTGGCTACTTCGATGACCATCTTTGCACCAGGGTGCTGAACGGCAATCTCGCTCAGGATTGTCGCGCCATCGTTTGTAATGACGATATCGCCTGAGCCGCTGACCAGCATCTTGTCCATGCCGCGGGGGCCGAGGGTTGACCTGACGGCGCCGGCGATCGCTTTTGCGGCCGCAATATTCGAGCGCTGGGCGTCCTTGCCGCGATTACGCTCCACATTTTCTTTTAAGATGATAATTGGCTGTCCAGATAGCATAGTGTATCCTCCGATGTTGTAAAAGGTGGAATTGAAGTTCTATATAAAATGTGTGGTAATGAGGTTCCGGCAACGGGCGAAAAAAAAGGAACTGGTTTAGTCTATACGGGATATCTTGAAGAGTGAGTAGACGGGTACGCCTTCGATATCCTTGATGCCGCGCTTGTCAAAGATGACACAGATCGCAACCGGTGTTGCATTGTGCTTCTTAAGATATTTCACCACTTCCCGCATAGTATTGCCCGAAGTTATCGTGTCGTCAACAACCAGGCAGCGCTTGCCGCTGACGGTGGCGAAATTTGCACTGATGGATCCGGTGGGGCGGTCGTTTGCGTTCTGCTTGACGGGATGATAGATCGCAAGCTCGGCAGCTTCCTGCACTGCAATAAGGGTTGCCAGCGGGATACCGGAGATAGCGATGCCAACGATCGCATCGGCAACCGGTGAGCTGACCTCACCGCCACCCTGTGCCTGAAAATACCGTGCCAGCAGCATACTGGAGGTTTCTTCTAAAAGGGCTGCATTGCTTGAGACCGCGGTCCAGTCGATATGCACGTCCTTGGGGGCTGCCGTTCCTTTTGCCTGGGTGAGAAGCCAGGTCACGGTCTCCATGGATAAGGAGAGTTCATCTGCAATCTGACCGGGGCTGTGCCCTTCTCCGAGAAGCATCTTTGCCCTGCTGATCAGATCGTCAAGGGAAGACATGAAAAAAGATTCGCCGGTATCTATTTAAGTTTTCTTTTAATTGCCGCGCCGCAGATCTGGCATTCGCCATCATGGTTGAAATATCGCCCGCAGCCGCTGCACCGGTATTTCCAGTGGATCCGTTTTGCCCGCCTCTGATGGATGGGATGCGTCTTTACTCCGAGAACACCGGCAACGTTCTGGATGGCAAAATCGTCGGTATAGAGTACAGCGTCAAGTTCGAGAGCGAGTGCCAGCAGATCAGCATCTGTTGCCGATATAATCCCAGAATCCCGCGACGTGGCAGCCGCCCCGGCAACCCGGTCGAGCGCCTGCTGCCCGGGCGAGACTACCCGGAGCCCTGCAGCGCACCATTTCTCGAAGTTTCCCTTTGACCGGATGTCTTTGAGCTCATCGCAGACGGAGGGTGACGTAAAGACCTCTCCGTCTACGGAGAATTCGGAGAAAAAGATGCTGGCATCGAGGACCGCTTTCATGCATGAAAACCTGGCGGGTGAAAGTGTATGGTGGTCATGCGGATCCGGAGATTACGGGTTTTTTTAGCGCATGGGCGATCCGGTCTGCAGCCGAAATCCTGCTGCATGCCCGCTCGATGGTGTCGCTGCAGATAACGTCACGGATGCCGCTTGCCATCAGCCGTGCATAGGCCCCGCTTGTAAGAACTCCATGGACGCAGGCCGTGTAGACTTCGGTTGCTCCCTGCTGGTACAGCATGCCGGCCGCTGTCGCGATCGTCCCTCCGGTCGAGATGATATCGTCCACAATTACAATGGATCGCGATGAGGCACTCAGCTGCTTGGGGTCCATCCGTACCTCAACGCCACTCAGTCGGGTCTTCTCGAGATGATCAACATCCCATCCCCCGACCGATGCCACCCCTTGTGCAAATTTCAGGGCACCGTCATCCGGTGCAAGTATGAGCGGGTTGTTGAGATCGAGGGTTTTGAGAAACAATCCGATATCCTCGGCAATAGAAATGTTCCGGGCAGGGACGGAAAAATGCGGTAACACCGCCGGATCATGGATATTGACCGTGGTGACATCGGCAACCCCGGCACTCATCGCCCGCGCAACAGCCCGCGCACTCAAAGGCTCGCCCCTCTTAAACTGCTTGTCCTGTCGGGCATAGGCCATGTACGGGATGACCAGCCGGCACCGGGACTCCCCGCAGGCATCAATCAGAAGGAGAAGCTGAACGAGGGCATCGTTGTCTGGAACACTCCCGATGATGATCGTTTCATCATCGATCTCTCCAGCCTGGAGATAGCACTCCCCGTCCGGGAAGCGTGCATATTTCACATCGACAAGTTTTACGTCCAGTGCCCGTGCCACCCGTGTGGCAAGAACCTGCGAATGTTCCGTACTGATGACCTTCATGGTATCATTCCTTAGTTAAGCGGGCGCGGGGATCCCGGAATTAGTATGCAGTAGTTATTCAGTGGGAAGTATTGTAATTTTTCTGCATTGATGTGGGTTTTTTCCCAACTCCTTTTGGATGTGAACCCCCGACGGCGATGCCATAAGCTGAAAGTACTTAAACCAGCATGATACAACTTATATGACACTCCCCAGGAAAAAAAGAGGGTATTCTCGTAATGGAAATTTCTGAACAGCAATCATCACCCCCGGAAACGGTACTCCCGGTAACGACACCCCCTGAAACCCCCCCGGCAGCGCAGGCTGCGGACGGCGTGGTTGCAACCTCATCCCAGATTGAAGTTCCTGCTTCGCTCATCGATCAGGTCATTGGTCAGGAACGCGCTGTCGAGGTCATCAAAAAAGCTGCCATACAGCGCCGGCATGTTATGATGATCGGGAGCCCTGGAACCGGAAAATCGATGCTTGCCAAGGCCATGGCCGAGCTCCTGCCCAAGGAAGATCTGCAGGACATTCTCATCTACCCGAACTCCGACGACTCGAACAACCCGGTTGTCCGTACGGTCGCCGCAGGGCGTGGCAAACAGATTGTCGGGGCGCACAAGGCAGAGGCAAAGAAAAAGATCCAGTTCCGCCACACGCTCCTGATGCTCCTCCTTCTCGGTATTGCCGGTTATGCGATTATCACGATGCAGCTTCTCATGGGGCTTATTGCGGGAGCATTCGTCTTCATGGCGCTCCGCTACACCACTCCCCGGGAGGAAGCGATGGTACCCAAGCTCCTCGTCTCCAACGATGCCAAGAACATCGCCCCGTTCATTGACGGTACCGGCTCCCATGCCGGGGCCCTCCTTGGCGATGTGCGCCACGACCCGTTCCAGAGCGGCGGACTTGAGACCCCGGCTCATGACCGCGTCGAAGGCGGCGCGATCCACCGTTCGAATGGCGGCGTCCTCTTCATCGACGAGATCAATACCCTCGACCCCCACTCACAGCAGAACCTCTTAACTGCCCTTCAGGAAGGCGAGTTCCCCATCACCGGCCAGAGCGAGCGCTCAAGTGGCGCCATGGTCAGGACCGAACCTGTACCCTGTAAGTTCGTGATGATCGCTGCGGGTAACCTTGATGCTATCGCGGGGATGCACCCGGCGCTCCGCTCACGTATCCGTGGTTACGGGTACGAGGTCTACATGGCCGAGAGTATGGACGATACGCCCGAGAACCGCCAGAAATATATCCGGTTCATTGCGCAGGAGGTCAAGAACGACGGGAAGATCCCGCACTTCGACCAGAGCGCCATTGACGAGATTATCCGGGAAGCCCGCAGGCGTTCCAACCGCAAGGACCACCTGACCCTCAAGCTCCGGGACATGGGCGGCCTGATCCGGGTTGCCGGTGATATTGCACGGCAGGAGAATGCCGCCATCACCACGGCAGATCATGTAACCACCGCCAAGAAAACAGCCCGTTCTATCGAGGACCAGGTCTCAGACGAGATAACCCGCCACCTCCGTGAATACGAGATGACGGTTGTTGAAGGCACTCGTGTTGGCAGGGTCAACGGTCTTGCCGTTACCGGCAGCGATGCCGGATCAGTCCTCCCCATTATGGCAGAAGTGACCCCTGCACAGGGAGCGAGCGGTACGGTGATCGCAACCGGGATGCTCAAAGAGATTGCGCAGGAATCCATCAAGAACGTAAGTGCGCTCTTAAAAAAATTCACGGGCAAAGATGTCCGGAATATCGATATCCACATCCAGTTCATCGGCACCTACATGGGTGTTGAGGGCGATTCCGCATCCGTCAGTGTAGCGACTGCCGTGGTGAGTGCGATTGAAGGGATCCCGGTGCGGCAGGATCTTGCTATGACCGGATCGCAC
>CAZMCL010000159.1:0-4691 GCA_964564375.1 uncultured Methanoregula sp.
ACGGAAGGCGCACGCAAGGAGAAGAATGTCTGACGCCTGTATCTTAAAACTCGGGGGGAGTGTCATCACCGACAAGCAGGCCGACTGCGCTGTCAACAGAGAGCAGCTCGCATCCATCGCCTCCGCAATCGCCGGTGCACCTTCCGGCGGCATCGTGGTCATCCACGGTGCCGGCTCCTGCGGGCACCCGGAGGCAAAACGTTATCATCTCGATAAAGGGGCGAATGTCGGGGAAACCGAAGGGATCTTCGAGACCCACCGGGTGGTCAGCAGCCTCAATGACGAGGTAGTCCGTGCCCTGCGGGAGAAGGGCGTACCCGCGATCGGCGTCCACCCGCTCCACACGGGGATTGCCGAGAACGGTAGGCTGGTCGGGTTCGAGACCCGGCACCTGGAAAAAATGCTCGCACTCGGGATGGTCCCCGTGATCCACGGTGACGTGGTGATGGATATCTCAAAAGGTGCCTGCATCATCTCGGGCGACCAGCTCGTGCGGTACCTTGCGGCGGGACTTTCGATCAACCGCGTAGGGCTCGCCACTGATGTCCCCGGGGTGCTGGACGAAGACCGGGTCGTGGCGCAGATCACGAAGAGCATGGCATCCTCCCTCCATATCGGCAGCTCGATGCACACCGATGTCACCGGGGGCATGCGGGGGAAGATCGATGAACTGCTCGGCCTTGCAGATGCAGGGATCGGGTCGGATATATTCCATGTTTCCCGGGTGGCGGACTTCCTGAATGGAAGGCCCCATGGCGGGACCCTGGTGAGGGGTGAGTAAACAATTATGGGAGACAAGTTACAGTATACATCGTCACGCAAACTCGATCACCTGCGGATCTGTGCAGAGGAACAGGTCGAGTCGGGAGAAGCCGGCTTTTCCGATATCCGGTTCGTCCACAACGCGCTCCCCGAGTGCGACATGGGCAAAATCGATATCAGGAGCCGCTTCCTCAACCACACCTTCTCCTCGCCCCTCTTCATCTCGGCGATGACCGGGGGTCACCCCGGGACAAAAGAGGTGAACGTCCGGCTCGCCCGGGCAGCGGAGCGGTACGGGATGGGAATAGGGGTCGGCTCCCAGAGGGCGGCTCTCGAGAACCCCGCCCTTGCCGATACCTTCTCCGTGGTGCGGGATGAGGCGCCGCATGCCTTCCTTGTCGGGAATCTCGGGGCAGTCCAGCTCCGGGACCATGGCATCGAATGGGCGGAGAAGGCGGTGGAGATGATCGGGGCCAACGCCCTTGCCATCCACCTCAATTTCCTGCAGGAAGCCATCCAGCCGGAGGGCGACCAGAACGCGATCGGTTGCCTCGATGCTATCGCGGAGCTCTGCCGAAACTTCAAAACCCCCGTCATTGTCAAGGAGACTGGTTGTGGCATTTCGGCTGCAACCGCACGCCAGCTCTGGGGTGCCGGTGTTTCCGCCATCGATATCGGCGGCTGGGGCGGCACCTCGTGGGCGGCAGTCGAGAGTGTCCGTGCCGGCGAGACCGGGCGGGCAGGCGACAAGGGTCTCAAAACCCTTGGCCGGGACTTTGCCGGATGGGGCATTCCCACGGCGGTCAGCCTTGCCGAGGTGCTTGCCACCGGCAATCCCGTGATCGCATCGGGAGGTATCCGGAGCGGGATGGATGTTGCCAAGGGGCTCGCGTTCGGCGCAGACCTCTGCGGTATGGCCCTTCCACTCTTAAAGCCCGCAATGGAGAGCGACGATGCCCTCGCACGGACCATAGATGCGATCCACCGGGAACTTACGGTCACCATGTTCCTCACCGGTTCATCACGGGTTACCGACCTGCGGAAGGCGTCCGTGCAGATCACCGGCAGGACCCGGCAGATGATCGATAAGGATAATCCGGCCCGGATCAAACGATAATCTCACAAACCGGGGAATTTTTCAAGGTACAATAACTACCAGATCATACGGAGATACTAAAAATGGAAATTGAAATTATTGCAATAGGTGGGTATGAGGAGGTCGGGCGCAACATGACCGCTGTCCGCTGCGGAAAGGAGATCGTCATCTTTGACATGGGTCTCCGCCTCGACCAGGTCTCAATTCACGAGGACGCGGATATTGCGGGTATGCATGTTCCCGACCTGGTCAGGATCAAGGCGATACCTGACGATACGGTCCTGAACGCGAATGACGGCACCGTCAAAGCCATCGTCTGCTCCCACGGCCACATCGACCATATCGGGGCCATCCCGATGCTGGCGCACCGCTACAATGCCCCGGTCATCGCGACCCCGTACACCACGGAGCTGATCCGGCAGCAGATGGCCGGCGACGCAAAAGCCGGCGCCGCCACCAAGCTCCTGGCGCTCAAAGCCGGGCAGCGGTATAATATCTCCCAGAACCTCATCCTCGAGTTTGTCCGGACGCAGCACTCCATCATCGATGCAGTGACACCGGTGTTGCATACGCCCCACGGTTCCATCGTTTATGCGCTGGATTTCAAACTGGACCGGACACCGGTCATCGGGGAACCGCCGGATTTTGCCCGCCTCCGCCAGATCGGCAAGGAGGGAGTGCTTGCCCTGGTTGTCGCATGTACCAATATCGGCAAAAAAGGCCGGTGCCCCAGTGAGCGGATTGCCCGTGATCTCGTGCGGGACACAATCACCACGTACGAGGATGACAAGAACGCGATCATCGTCTCCACTTTCTCATCCCATGTTTCCCGTATCAAGACGATCGCGGAATGCGCTCACGAAATTGGCCGGAAACCGGTTCTCCTAGGCCGGTCCATGGAGAAATACGCTGTTACTGCAGAGCAGATGAAACTCGTCTCTTTTCCCGAGACCACAAGCGCCTTTGGCAACCGGCGGACGATCGACCGGACCCTGCGCCGGATCATGAAAGGTGGCAAGGACCAGTTCCTGCCTGTCGTCACCGGCCACCAGGGAGAGCCCGGGGCGATCCTCACCCGTATCGCGACCGGCGATACCCCGTACCAGCTGACACAGGGCGACAAGGTCCTCTTCTCGGCCAACATCATCCAAAACCCGATGAACATAGGCCAGCGCCACCTCATCGAGGCGCGGATGCGGCTGGTCGGCGCGCGGGTCTTTGAAGACCTCCATGTAAGCGGCCACGCGTACCGCGAGGATCACTACGAGTTCATCCAGCTCCTCCAGCCGCAGCACGTCATCCCGGCGCACGGGAGCCTGATGATGACTGCGGAATACATCCAGTTTGCCTGCGAGATGGGCTACACCCCCAACGCCACAGCACACATGATGAAGAATGGAGAGCGGCTTAAAATCAATTAACGAGGAAAATACATGTCGGAACTTCCATTGTACCTGGAATCGGTTGCAAAGACCATCGATCATATGATCGACCGGTACTTCGTTGACAAGACGGGGGACCTGAACAAGGCTTCGGCCCACTTACTCGCAGCGGGAGGAAAACGGCTCCGTCCCGCGGTTGTTATGCTTGCTGCGGATGCAGTCCGCCCGGGGAGTTCGGACGATATCCTGCAGGCCGCTCTTGCGCTCGAGGTCACGCACACCTTCACGCTCGTCCATGACGATATCATGGATGACGACAAGCTCCGCCGCGGAGTTCCTACGGTCCACACCAAATGGGATATGCCGACGGGCATCCTAGCCGGGGATGTCCTGTATGCCCGGGCTTTCGAGCACATATGCATGTCGAATGCAACGGATATTGCAAAGGTCAGGGCCGTTACGATGCTTGCCAGGGCCTGCGCCGAGATCTGCGAAGGCCAGCATATGGACATGTCTTTCGAGCACCGGACCGATGTTTCCGAAGGCGAGTACCTGGAGATGGTGAGAAAGAAGACCGGGGTCCTCTACGCAGCAGCAGCCGGAATTGGCGCTGTCCTTGGAGGGGGGAACGGGGTGCAGGTAAAAGCCCTCTACAACTTCGGGCTCAACACCGGTGTCGCGTTCCAGATCCAGGATGATCTCATCGATCTCCTGACCCCTGCTGAGAAGAGCGGGAAGGACCGGGCCTCTGACCTCCGCGAGGGTAAGCAGACCCTCCTTATGATAAAAGCGCGGGAGAAGGGACTCAACTTAAAGAAATACCAGCGTGACCTTTCACCTGCGGACATCGAAGCGGCGATCGGGGAACTGACCGCCGCGGGTGTCATCGACGAAGTGAAGCAGGTAGCAACAGACCTTGTGAGTTCCAGCAACAAGCACCTATCAGTCCTGCCAGCCTCAAAGGAACGGCAGCTCCTGATGGAAGTTGGCGAGTTCTTCGTTACCCGGAGTTATTAAAAATGGCCGGGGAAGACCCAAAGGAGCTCCTCTTTTTGTGCGCACTGCAGAATGCAGTGAAGCACGGCGGTGTTCCCCAGAGCGGGGCGGTGATCGGGATGGTCATGGGCGCACACCCGGAACTGCGGAGCAGGGCAAAGGACGTTTCGGCGCTGGCAAAGGAAGCGATTGCCGACGTCGCTACTCTCTCTCCTGAAGACCGCGTCACAACCCTCAGGACGAAGGCACCGGAGATGTATGCCGCCCTTTCCGAGAAGCACGAGCACAAGAAGGTACTTCCTGACCTTGAGAAGGCTGAGAAGGGCGTTGCCATGCGGTTTGCCCCCAACCCCTCCGGGCCGCTCCATATCGGGCACGCGAGGGCTGCCGTGCTCAACGACGCGTACGTGAAACAGTATGGCGGGCGGTACATCCTCCGCATCGAAGATACCGAT
>CAZMCL010000160.1:0-4677 GCA_964564375.1 uncultured Methanoregula sp.
GCAGGTCCTCCTTCTTGATGAGCCGACAGTATTTGTCGATGCCTCGACCGAGACACGGTTTTACGATATCCTTGAAAACCTTACCCGCACGATGACGATCGTGCTGGTCACCCACGATATCGGAGTGATCGCCTCCCATGTCACCAAGGTCGCCTGTCTCAACCGGCGCCTGTTCACCCACGACTCGCAGGAACTGACCGAAGATATGATCCAGGGGGCGTACAAGTGTCCGGTTGATATCATCGCCCACGGCCACCCTCACCGGGTGCTCCGCTCGCACCCGCCGGAGGAATGACCGTGCTCTCGCTTCTCGGCTATGAATTCTTCCAAAATGCCCTGCTGGCTGGCGTGCTTGCAAGTATTGCCTGCGGCATCATCGGGACCTTTGTGGTTATTCGGCGCATGGTAGCCATCAGCGGAGGAATATCCCACGCGGCATTCGGGGGCATCGGTCTTGGGTACTACCTCGGGATCGAACCACTAATCGGTGCCCTTGTGTTCACGGTCGGGGCTGCACTGACCATGGGGGAACTCGAGCAGCGGGCAGAGCAGCACCTGGACACGCTCATCGGGGCGGTCTGGGCAACGGGCATGGCGATTGGGATCCTGTTCATCTATATAACTCCCGGTTTTGCACCGGATCTTTTCGGGTACCTATTCGGTAATATCCTGCTGGTGCCTCATGGAGATCTGCTGCTCATGCTGCTCCTCGTCACGGTCATTGTTATAATAGTGGGACTGTTATTCAACGACCTTGTTGCGGTCACGTTCGATGAAGAGTACGCGACCGTGATCAACCTGCCCGTGGAGCGCCTCGTGCTGATCCTCCTGGTGCTCATCGCTCTCACCGTAGTCGTGCTCATCCAGGTTGTCGGCATCATTCTGGTTATAGCCCTTCTGACACTCCCGGCGGCAATAAGCCGGGAGTGCACGTCACAGGTCAAGACCATGATGCTGTATGCGATCCTTCTGGGGGTTACATTCACCACCACAGGAATATTTCTCTCGGCGTTCCTTAACATCCCATCCGGTGCAACCATCATTCTCGTGAGTGCGGCAGCCTACGGGGGGACCTTGGTAAAAAAGCAGTTTTCCCGCGGGTGAGAGGGCAGGACTGAAAAAACATATATCTTTCTTCTTTCAGGACGATTTTTTCTATCGGCAGTATTTCCGGCCGGCAATTTTCCTGCCAGATGACGAAATGCCGGTGGAAGTCGCAAGAGGTTATTTTCATGCAGGACCAGCAACAGGCACATGAAGAAACCGCCGGACAATATGACAGCGAGGCTGCGGCAACCAGGTGGCATGGTCCGGCCGTTGCATTCGGTCTTGCATTCCCGTATACTCACCCCGGCGAGTGTGTTCTGGATATCGGGATCGGTACCGGTCTTGGTTCAGAACGATTTTATAAGGCGGGGCTCTGCGTGTATGGAATGGATACCAGCGACAACTTGCTTGCAATCTGCAGGAAGAAGGGTCTCGCCACACGACTGGTTCACCATGACCTGACATCGGTTCCATACCCGTTTAGAGATGGCGCCGTTCACCACGTGGTTTCAACGGGAGTCTTCCAATTCTTTGAGAACCTGGAACCAATCTTTGGGGAAGTCCACCGCCTCCTGCAGGACGGGGGCATATTCGTCTTCATCGTCGGGGATCGTTTACCGGATGAACTGGCAGAAGTTGTCGTCGGGCCTGAACACACCGGTACGGATGAGCCTGTCATGATGTACCGCCATACCATTGACCAAGTGGGCAGGTGGCTGGAACAGAACGCGTTCCGGCTCATCGATACGCTCGAATTTGCCATCTGGATGGACAGGGAACTGTCAATGAAATTTCCGGGTCGGGCATACCTTGCACAAAAGAATGGGTGAAAGCAAAGAGGGCACGGAATTGAAAATAATCCGGATATGAATCCCGTGATTGAATAGGACATGACCCAAAAACGCCAGGTATTTGAGGACTCTGCAGCAGATTATGACCGCTGGTTCGATGACCATGCCGGAGTCTATCGCGCGCAGCTGCGGTTGCTGGGTCGCGCAGTCCCGCACCACGGTTCCGGGCTTGAAGTGGGAGTGGGATCTGGTCGGTTTGCGGCACCGCTTGGCATTCGTTGCGGCATCGATCCCTCAGTTTCCCTTGCCGTCATGGCCAGAGGAAGGGATATTGAGGTAGTCGTCGGGTGCGGGGAGCACCTGCCATACCGTTCGGGGACATTTGATTATGCCCTTTTAATGACGGTAATATGCTTCATTGATAGGATAGGTGAAGTCTTCCGCGAAGTATACCGGGTGCTCGATCCATCGGGGATAATCGTGCTTGGATTCCTAGAACAGGGCGGGGAAATCTACCAGCATTACCATGCAGAACCGGAAAAAGGGAGATTTCTACGCCATGCCCGGTTCTTTACCACGGATAACGTGATCCGCGAGCTTCGCAATGCGGGTTTTTCGGCCGTTGAAGTCACGATGCAAAGTCATGGGTTCTGTGTCCTGACAGGACGGAGGGGAGATTCCTGCACACCCCAAATACCTTTGTAAAAAAACGTCCCGTTCCAAACGGGCATTACAGGGCGCGGGGCGGTACCTGCAGTGTTCATAACGAACCGCTCGCGGGGGGACCCCTCATACATTAAGGGAACGGTTATGTTTTTCCTGTCAGCACGTCAACAGCCCCCTGATGACAACCCGATCTGTAATGACCGTTCCCGAAGCTGCTGAGGTTTTTGGCATTACCGGCAAGGCGAGCCTGAACGAGATCCAGGCCCGCTTTCGTGAACTGGCAAAGAGGTGGCACCCGGATGTCTCGCAGCACGATCCTGACCGTTCCCACTTCACGTTTATCCGCATAAAAGACGCGTACGATATCCTGGTGGATTATGGGATGAACTATGAGTTATCATTCCGTCCGGTAGACTTACAGCAGGGCACGGATTACAATTCCCGGGAGTTCTGGATGAGCAGGTTCGGCGACGACCCGATCTGGGGCTGAATACCTGCCGTACCTGCAAACGGCATTCCGGTGCATACCCGCACCCGCTCTGTGTACATCGCAGTATGGGGATTTTTCCTCTCATAACCGTCACCTTCAGGCAGCCGCAAGCCCCATATCCCTGCCAGAGCGGTGCGATCCTGCATCACCGGGACTGCCCGAACCAAAGGTTTTAAGCAATTATGCGCATATGAGTAATTATGGCATCTGTTGCGGTGTCAGGAGAATACTAATGCCAGGAATGAACGGAACGGGGCCTCAGGGAAATGGGCCGATGAGCGGTAGGGGATTCGGAAGGTGCCGGATGGCACCTGATTCCACCGCCCCGGCAGAGCAGGCTCCGGAGAGCCGGGATGCGCTGTCGCAGTATCCTCAGCAGAACACACCAGTCTTCGGCCGCGGGCGCGGGGGGATCCCCCGCGGGTGCGGGCGGAGAGACGGCTCCGGTGGCGGCAGGCTCCGCCAAGGATAACAATAATTTTTTCGAGGTTATTATCATGAAAGTAGCGATTGCAAAAGAAGGAGATTTCGTGTCAGAGCATTTCGGGCACTGCACCGAATATGCTGTGTTCGCTGTTGAGAATTCCCAGATTACTTCACAGGAAATTCTCGAAAGCCCCGGCCACGAGCCAGGAAAATTGCCGGCATTTCTTGCCAGCCATAAGGTAACGCACGTTCTCGCAGGTGGAATGGGGCCACGGGCAGTCGACCTGTTCTGCGCAAACAATATCGATGTATTCCTTGGCGTACGGGGTCCAATCGAAACTGTCATCAAGGACTTCATAGCAGGGAGGGTTGCCCAAGGTGAGAGTAGCTGCACCCACAGCCCCGATCAGGAATGCAGCGGGCATTAACTCATCAGGAACACGCTAACCGTGCTGATGATCGGATGACCGCCACACACTCCCCAAAATTTACTCCGACAAAACTGTCGGGAGTCAATAAAGAAGTGATTAAAAGAGATCGGTACAGATCATAAGACTCACTTTTTCCGGTCGATGAACACTCATGAAAAAATATTCCGGGATCCCTGAACTGCTCGAAGCATACATGGAAGAGCATGCATCCGATGAGCGATGGGTAACAGTACATGAACTCCGCGACCATTTCGGGCTGACCCGTTACCAGAGCAATACGGTATCAGCATTCCTGCGGAGGCTGAATGTCGGCCCGTTTGGACGGTTTCCCTTCATTGTTACCAGAATCACTCGCGAAGAGGGGCACAATCCATCCGATCCAAAAAAATACCGGTATCTCCTATCACAGAGAGTGTATACCAACCCACACCTGAGGGGGGATCCAGGCAGGGGGATCGGAAAAGAGAACCGTTGATTGGGGGATATGTTCTGTCACAAAATTTTTTCCGGTCAAGGACCACCCGCATCGCGCGGCGTCCAGCACGGGATAGCCAGGTAAAATGAACATGGCACGGAATGGAGAGATCCCCGAACTTCTTGAACAGTACATGGAGCACTGCGGGGTAACGGAGCAGTGGATCACGGTGATGGAATTCCGTACCCATTTTCAGTTGGACGAATTCTCAGCACCTGCAATTTCCGGGTTTCTGCGCAGGATCTACCAGGGTCCTTTCTTCTGCTGCCCGTACAGGGTAGAGAGAATTGAAAAGATACTGGTGAATACGCCGCAGCGCAGGACCGTCAAGCGGTATCTTGTAAGAAAGAG